>JALRGP010000100.1 GCA_023259685.1 Alphaproteobacteria bacterium
TCCTTCGTCTTTTTCCCAGCAATCGTTAAATCACAGTCTACAATTTTTTGATGTAAATAAAGTTCATCATTCTCTTTGGAAAAATTTAATTGCTTTTTATTAAATGAAATTAAATATTTTTATTCCTCAAAATGCTTTTTAAAAAGTGAGGGGTAGTGTGGATAAATTTAATAAATTTTTAGAAAAAAAATCTGAGCCAAACCAAGAAACAATAGAAGAAAAAATTTTAAAAAACACTAAAGATTGCAAAGAAATTATAGAATTTAAAAAAAACATACTACACACACTTGGTGCTGGAATTTTTGTCAGTTGGTTTGAAAAACATCACTATTGTTTTGAAAATAACACTTTTATGATTCGAGTTTCTTCACCTTTTGCAATGGAATATATTGAAAATTCTTATTTGAGGCGACTTCAATGTCAAACGTCCCATAAAATTGTTTTACAAAAAGATATCGGTTTCATCAGTCATTCAACCGCGTAGGAACGTATGTTTTTTTAAATAAGCAATGACCTTAATGAGATTGAAAAATGTGAAACATTAGCGTATCTTTATCCATGTTTTTATTAAATAAAATAAGGTATTCGTTCATGTTCTTTATGATCTTTTTATAGCTATCACAATCTAAATTGACGTGTGGGCAAGATTTTAAAATATCACATAAATTTTCTGTGTGTTTTTTAAATATCAATGGAGATATAGGGTCAGGATCGTTTACTCCCACTGTTTCTGATTTTGTTAAAGATTCTAATGGTATATTGAAATTTTCGCATAATTTTTCTAAACAAGACAGACGGAGCGTTTTGTATCTACCATTCAAAAACATACGAATTGTTCCTATTGGAACTTCTATCATCTTTTCAAGAGCAGAGATGCTAAGGTTTTTTTCTTTTAAAATATTTTTTATTTTATAACGTATATATTTATAATTCAATTTTAAAAATTTACTTTCCCTTTTTAAAATTGTATCTGTATTTATATGTATTCGTCATTGTGTATTTGTTTTATTTTATGGAATTAATAAGTGATTTTTTTTAAAGATGATAGAGTTTTGTCCTTACTTTTGAATAATGTCTCCAATTGATGTTAAAGGAACACAGGTTATTTTTTCATGTATTTTAAAAGTTTCTCCCAAAGGAACGACCACATACAGATGTTGCAGGTTAAGATCTTGAATGGCAATATGCATGGATTTTGTGATTTTGGGTGTGTCAGAAAATTTAAACTCAAAACCAAGTCTTTGATGTCCATAGCAATAAAATAAATCCAGTTCGGCACCGCCGTGAGTTGACCAAAAATAACAGTTGTCATCATTTTGTAAAAAATGCATAACCTGTTCTAGGGCATATCCTTCAAAAGAAGCACCTAATTTAGGATGTTCTTCAATATCTTCTCCTGATAACCCCATCAGCTCGTGAAGAATTCCGCAGTCACGAATATAAACTTTGGGGTGTTTGACTTCTCTTTTTCCCATATTGGTGTGCCATGGCCGTAGGTGTCTAATCATAAATGTTCCTTCAAGAATGCCAAGATAACGATGTACGGTTCGCGGATCCAAATTCAGCGCGTTTGAAAAGTCGCTGGTTTTTAAAATTTGTCCATGCATATGAGCAAGCATGCGCCACAATTTTCCCAAAATGGCTGGAGGCAGATCAAATCCCATTTTATTGATGTCACGCTCTAAAAACGTTTTAATATATTCTGAGCGCCATCTTTTGCTGAATTTTTCATGAGATGCAAGGTAAGATTTAGGAAATCCCCCTCGATGCCACAGCAAGCGCCAGTCCTTGACTTCATCGATCGTAAAAGGGGTGATGTGCTGAAAACCAATACGCCCAGCTAAAGATTCACTACTTTGGTTAATGAGGTCCCTTGAAGCACTTCCTGTAATGAGATAACGTTGCTCAGGATAATGATCAACCAAAACACGAAGAACAGGAAAAAGATCAGGACGGAATTGAATTTCATCAATAATAATCAGCCCTTTTAACCCTTCCAAAGATAATAAAGGATGACTCAGTCGCGCTAGATGGTTGGGATTTTCACAATCAAAAAAATGGGTAGCCTCATGTACAGATTTTTGATAAGAACGTGCGAGTGTTGTCTTGCCACATTGACGTGGACCTAACAATGCGCAAACTCTATGAATTTCAAACTCTTCCTCAATTTTTTGCATCCAATAGGGGCGATTAATCTCCATGAAAAAACAACATCCATATGTAAATATTTCATACATGTATAGTGGCACAATTATAGCCATACAATCAATTTTAATCCTATCAATTAAGGTTGACTATCTTTTCTTATGAATTTGACTTAAGAAAAGATATCTTGCTAAATATTCTTAATGGAACTTTTAAAGAAAAGATAGACGATGACTCATAGAGCTGGAGCCTATATCACACAAAAAATTTTAGGAGAATCTTATAAAGCTTTTGTTCCTAGTGCATTACCACCGACTCCCCCTATAGACTTAAACAAGCTCTATCCATATCTTGAAAAGGCTACAATTGCTTTGGCTGAATTAAATGGTGTGCACAAAATAATTCCTAACACTGCTCTGTTTATTTACATGTATGTACGTAAAGAAGCTTTGTTGTCCAGTCAAATTGAAGGAACCCAAAGTTCTTTTTCAGATTTGATGTTATTTGAACATCATGAAAAACCTGACGTATCCTTGGAAGATGTAGAGGAGGTCTCCCACTATGTGAAGGCAATATTTCATGGATTAGAACGTTTAAAAAATGGTTTTCCTTTGTCACTGAGGCTGCTAAAAGAGATCCACGGCATTTTATTGTCTGGCGGAAGAGGGAAGAAGCAATCTCCTGGAGAATTTAGAATATCGCAAAATTGGATTGGTGGTACACGACCAGGGAATGCTCTTTTTGTTCCACCTCCCGTCGATTGTTTGGCTGAATGTCTTGGAAATTTCGAGAATTTTCTTCATGACGATCGTTTGCCAACTCTTATAAAAGCAGGAATCGCCCA
>JALRGP010000101.1 GCA_023259685.1 Alphaproteobacteria bacterium
CAGGGTGGTTCTTCTGGTTTGTTTGATCTTATTATGCAGGCTGCTCAAGACCTTCTAAAAAGTGAGGGGTAGTGTGAAACCAATTGTTTGAATTTTAACATAAGCATAGATTTTGATTTTCTAACATCTTATTTATCGCACAAAAATAATTAATTTTTTATTAATTAAAAAAATGATACGTTGAAAATTTTTTGAGCGTTGTGTGTTGTGTGTTGACCAACTTCATCCAGGGGCATTGTCTTCAGTTCTGCAATTTTTTGTGCTACATGGTAAACAAAAGCGGGTTCATTTTTTTTACCACGGTAGGGTGCGGGCGTTAAATAAGGGGAATCTGTTTCAATCAATAAGCGGTCCATTGGGCAATAAATAGCAGCCTCTTGAATGTCTGCAGATTTAGAAAAAGTCACAATTCCTGAAAAAGACGCATATAAACCCATATCCAAAACCTTTTTCAAAAAATCTTTATTTTCAGAAAAACAATGAAAAATTCCCTTTACAGTTGGAAAATTTGATAAAATGGCAAGGGTATCTTCTTGGGCAGATCGTGTGTGAATAATCACAGGAAGATCATGGCACACAGCCAAATCTATATGCATTTCAAAAGATTTTTGTTGGTCATCTTTTGTAGAGTTTTCGTAGTAGTAATCTAAACCCGTTTCCCCCAGTCCTACAACCTTAGGATGGTTCAGTGCTTTTTTTAAAGTGGATGCTATGTCATGAAATGATAGCTCTTTTAAATGATTGGATACATCGTTGGGGTGAATTCCAACGGATGCAAAAATCGATGGATGATGATTTGCGATTGCTTGGACGGCAGGAATGTCATCTAGGCGGCAATTGATCGTGACAAAGCCTTTGACATTGTGATCCGCTGCCCTTTGCAAAACACCGTCCAAATCAGAAAATTCAGGATAATTTAAATGACAATGGGTATCGATAAACATTATTTTGAATTTAAAGATAAATGGGGCAAGGTGTGAGACGATAACTTTTCATCAACGATCACTTTTTTCCCATCTTTTAATCGTTTTTTGATGAGTTCCGTTTTGATGTAAGCCTTTGCAATATCGGGACTTTTTTCATAAGAAGCCAATAAACTTTCAAAAGCAGATGCTTCTGCTTGAGAGGACACGATCGTTTTTTCAGAAATTGCCTCGGCGTGTTTCTTCATTTTCTCCGATTCACCTCGCGCTTTTGGAATCGCACTATTGGCATAAGCTTCAGCTTCTTTTTGACTGCGGTCGGCATCAATGCGAGATGCTTGCATATCATTGAATGCATCAACCACGGCGGCTGGTGGATCAACTCTTTGTAATTGAAAACTGATAATTTGAATTCCTAATTGGTAGGTGTCGAGCAGCTTTTGAAGTAACTCTTGGCAAGAAAATCCAATTTTGTCACGTCCTTCCGTTAATACAAGACGCGCAGTTGTTTGACCAATCACTTCGCGAACGGCGCTTTCTGCGGCAACTTTGATCGTATCTTGCGGGCGAAATGCCGTAAATAAAAAAGATTTCACATCTTTAATTTTCCAAAGAACCGTATATTGAACATGAACCATATTTTCATCGCCAGTGAGAACCAATGTTTGGTCGGCTCCATCACCAATTTTATTGAGAGGACCTGCGTGAACCACATTTTCAATTTTATTCACAACGGCGACCTTTTCAATAAGACGTTTTTCAATGGGGTAAGGGGCATGCCAATGAAGGCCAGACGTTTCGATGCGGTCCATTTTTCCAAAACGTAAAATAACAGCTTGCTCGCTTTCTTGAACCAGAAAAAAGCCCGACAGCCCCCATATCAGGACAGCAACTCCTATGACAGATAGTAATAATTTTAATGGGCTTACATTAAATGGAATTGGAGATTTTCCTCCTTGTCCTTTTTGAGACGGTGTTTTTTTACTGTCTTTAGGGTCAAAAAGTTTGGCAATCCAATCGACCAAATCATCAATAAAATTACCCTGGTTTTTACAAATCATGTTTAGATAAATTTTCACTGACAAAGGAATAATTAATTAAATGATTTAAAAATACATCCAAAAAAGCCCCCCTTTGGGCAGGATAATCCACATAATATGCATGTTCCCATACGTCGCACGTCAGCAGCGGAACCATGTGGTCATCTGTTATAGGCGTATCTGCATTGCCAGTTTTAATGATTTTTAGTTTTTTGTCGTTTAAACAATACACAAGCCATGCCCAACCGCTGCCAAATTGTGTTAAGGCAGCTTCTTTAAATTTTGTTTTAAAATGAGAAAATGATTCGAAATCCCTTTCAATTAACATCAACAACGTATCATTCGGAGTGTGATCTTTTTCGTTATGGCTTAAACACATCCAAAAAAAATCATGATTATACACCTGTGCGGCATTATTAAAAACAGCCGTATCTTTTGTTTGATGCGCATGTTTAATCACATCGATCAATGACATGCCCTCATGATCCTTTGTTAACAACTTATTCAAATTATCAACATAAGTTTGATGATGTTTTGTGTGATGATAAATGACTGTATCTTTTGACATATGGGGAGACAAAGCATCATATGAAAAGGGTAAAGGTTTTAATTTAAACATGTCAGACTCCCTTTTAAAACTCGATTGTTGATTGTTGGCGCGCCCGAGAAGAGTCGAACTCCTAACCTTCAGATCCGTAGTCTGACGCTCTATCCAATTGAGCTACGGGCGCCATATGTAATTATGGCATAACTTTTTTAAAAAAAGCAAATCTCTTTTTTGAAAATGATGGAAAAGGATCTGTTTTCAAAATTATCATACTGGTAAAAATTAGACCTCTTTTGAAACTCATGATTGACGCTCAAAGTTGCAAATATACTGAAAATCATTGAAAATTCCGCACAGTTAATAGAGACAAATTTAAGAAAATTTGGTAAAAATAAGTATGATTAATATTCATTTATCACCTGAACAGAAGGGTGTTTTAGAAAAGCGGCATCGGACAGAGCGAAGAGCCCCTTAT
>JALRGP010000102.1 GCA_023259685.1 Alphaproteobacteria bacterium
CATGGGGTGAAATTCTATGTCATCAAAGAATTTATTGAATTGTGTCAATAAAATTCTTCGTGCGTAGGCCCTGACCCTCACTTATACAATAGAACTCAAGTTTGATGAAACATGCTATGATAAAAATCATATGTTTTGATAGGCTTTTATGATCATTGCACTTGTGGGGAGACCTAATGTTGGAAAATCAACCCTCTTTAATCGTTTATGTCGAAAAACCATAGCTATTACCCATGCAACACCAGGAGTCACCCGTGATTGTCGCACTGAAAATATTGAATTTTATGGGCTTAATTTTACCGTCATGGATACACCTGGAATTTTTGATCATGAATCAGATCAACGATTTGTTCAAGATATGCAAACCCATGCTATTGCAGCCTTTGACAAAGTAGATATTGTTTTTTTTATGCTCGATGGGCGTCAAGGCGTGACTCATGTGGACGCCGACATTGCACAAGTTTTAAAAAAATTAAATAAAAAAGTTGTTGTCTTAGTAAACAAAGTTGAAAATGATGTGCACTTAGCTCATGTTGCAGAAGCGTATAGTTTTGGCTTTTCAGACGTTTTCCCCATATCTGCACAAGAAGGAGCAGGCCTGAGCGATGTCTTTATACACCTTAAAACCCTCGATCAATCATTTAATCGTGATCATGATGACGCGCGGGAATCAACAGAAGAAGACGCTCCTAAGCCTTTGACATTATCGATTGTAGGACGTCCTAATGTTGGAAAATCAACACTTTTCAATATGATTGTTGGCAAAAATGTACAATTGGTGCACGATTTTTCAGGTGTCACAAGAGACAGTGTCAAATTAAGTTTCGATTATGAAGGGCGGGATTTTTATATCGTAGACACGGCTGGAATTAGAAAAAAAATCAAAGAAGGAGATGCGCTGGAAAGAATAAGTGTGTCTAAATCTTTCCAAGCCATTGAACAATCTGATATTGTTTTGATGGTGATTGATGCTTTGACAATTGATGATTTTTTAGACAAACAAGACATGACTCTTATTCAAAAAATTGTTGAATTAAAAAAATGCGTAATTATCATTTTGAATAAAATGGATTTGGTTCCAGTCAAAAAACGCCCCCATTTAATTACAACGGTTCAAACAATTTTAAATAATGAATTTAGTGGCATTAAAAATCCTCATGTTTTACTACTGAGTGCACAACGCCCCACGTCCCTGGCGAAAATTATGGTAGACGTCTTAATTATTGAAAAACGTTTTTATAAAAAATTTAAAACGTCGGAATTAAATCGTTTTTTACAAAAATGTTTAGATCACCATAAGTTATCAAATGTAAAAATGAAATATATGTTTCAAATTAAAAGTGGCCCCCCTATGTTTTTTATCCAAGGCAATAAGACTTTTGATATACCAACATCTTATACGCGTTATTTGGTTAATAGGTTTGTGGATGAATTTGATATGGGCGGTGTTCCTGTGACGATTTTGTATAAAAATGAAAAAAATCCTTATGATGAAGCCAAAGGTTGCAAACATTAGTGAATACAAAATATTAATCAGCGTTTAACCAAATTTTGAAACGATGCCAAAATGATGAGGGAAAAGTCTTTAAAATTTTTTGTTCTGTTTGTTGCGAAAAACCATATTGAAGCAGTCCTTCCATACATGAAAAACTTGCATTTCCATGGGAAGGCAAGCCCAACCGAACTGTTTTACGTGTTTTTTCCATAAAAAATTCTCTTGTTCCTTGCAATAAACTTCCCCCTCCACACAAAATAAAACGTTCTAAACATAACGGATCAATGGAATTTTTTTTAAAATTTTTAAAGGCATAGTCAGCAATTTCATCCATTCGAGCTTGGATAATTTTTTGTAAGATGCTTTTAGAAATAGGTTCTTTGGGTGATTGCCATGTATGATCACCCAATTGTGTCACTAAAATATGATCATCATCATTATGAGACGAGCCAATTAAGGAACCATAAAAATTTTTTAAACGCTCCGCTTGATGTAAAGAAATAGAAAGTCCCCTTGCAATATCATTGGTTACATGATGTCCGCCGATAGGGATGTTGCCAATATTTTGGATAGCCCCATTTAAAAATGAAGCGAATGATGTATGGGTCGCTCCGATATCAATTAACGTAACCCCCAATTCTTTTTCATCTGGGGAACATATCGATAATGATGATGCAAATGTATCACATACAAAACCATCAACATAAATTTGACAACGATTTAAACAGTTTGACATATTTTTAATCCATTGTCGATTAGCTGATATTAAGATGATATCAGCAGACAATTCTTCACCTAATAAACCCAATGGATTTTTAATAGAGTGGTTTTGATCCAATTGATAAGAGATGGCACACACATGAATCGGCACATCATGTTTATCTTTGTTTTTTTGACAAGCCATCAATAACAATTGATTTAAATGAAATTCTTTCACAAATTGTTTAGATAATTTTAAAGATACATGAATTTTTTGATAATTTAAAACGGTATTTGGAACTTGAATATACGCGCTTTTAATAATTTTTTTTGTATTTTTTTGGCAATTATGAATAATATTTAAAAGGCTATCTTCTAATTTTTCAATATGGGTAATATGGCTGGACTTAATCCCTTGGGAAGCCTGATGCGTGCTATACAATATTTTAATTTTCCCTTTTTTTCTATCAAAAGATCCAAGCCCACAGGAAATTTTGTGTTCTCCAATGTCAAGTGATGTAAAATGATCCTTAAGGGCAATATGTTTTTGACTAAATTTAAATAATGACATGTTTAATACCTGCAAATGTTTGTTTTTTTATAAAGTAGCGCGTTATGTTCAATAAGAATATCATTATTTCAATTATTTTGTTAATCATATCGATTCCATCCAATATATGTCCTTGGAATGCATTTGTTGAAACAATATTC
>JALRGP010000103.1 GCA_023259685.1 Alphaproteobacteria bacterium
AAATAGTTAATTTTCTAAAAAAAATAAAAATTGATTTCTAATTTAAAAAATAATATAATGAAAAAAACTTTTTTTCTGTCACTTTTAATCACACCCAAAGTCAGATAAAAAATATTGAAAGACATAAGAAAAGATCTATAATGATGAATAAGGGTCTAAAAGAGTGTTTGTTTGACTTTTTGCCAAACCATAGAAAAAAAAATTGAGTCTCCATTAACCAATGAAGGTTACGGTATTGTTCGTATCGAATATACGGGTAGTCAAAAAAAAACACTTCAAATTATGATTGATAGATTAGACGGTGGGTCAGTGACTCTTAATGATTGCACAAAAGTTTCCAGATTAGTCAGTGTTATTTTAGATATGGAAATGAATATGACTGAACCTTATCAGTTAGAAGTTTCTTCTTGTGGTCTTGATCGTCCTTTAGTCAAACCAAAAGATTACGAGCGTTTCGTTGGATCAAATATTGTTGTAAAAAGTTTTGGAATGATCAATGGTGCCAAAATTTTGAAAGGAATATTAAAGGATTTCAAGGATAATGCTATTTTGATACAGTTGAAAGATCAACAAACAGATATAAAGATCCCATTGGCATCGATACGGTCATGCCATTTAGATCCAGTTTTTAAATTTTAAATAAAAGGTGTTAAATGAATCCACAGGAATTACTTTACGTCGTTGATGCAGTTGCAAAAGAAAAAGATCTTGATAAAGAAGACATTTTTAAAACGATTGAAGAATCAATTTTAATTTTGGCTAAAGAAAAATATGGCGATAAAACGTTGCTAGAAACCGTTGTTGATCGTAAAATTGGAAATATTATCTTAAAAAGATCAGTAAAAGTTGTTGATGAGGTTTCCAATCCTTTTTTGGAAATTCATATTGATGATGCAAAAAAAATAGCATCTCATGTTGAAATTGATGAAAACATTGAGGAAATTTTACCAAATATTGAATTTGATCGTAGTGCTGCTGCTACGATGAGGTCTCAGTTAACTGAGCGTATTCGAGACATTGAACGTCAAAAACAATTTGATGAATACAAAGATCGCATTGGAGATATGTTTAGTTTGACAGTTAAACGCGTTGAATTTGGTAATGTGGTTGCGGATGTTGGGCGCGCTGAAGGTGTTTTAAGAAAAGAAGATATGATTTCAAAGGAGACATTCCGTGTAGGTGATCGTTTTAAGGCGGTCATTACAGGATTAAAAATAGAAGGTACAGGTCCTCTTATTTCTTTATCAAGGACACACCCTATGTTGGTGTCAAAAATGTTTTTTAGTGAAATCCCAGAGGTTTACGATGGTTTGATCGAAATCAAAGCCGTAGCAAGAGACCCTGGAAGCAGAGCCAAGGTAGCCGTTTACAGCCGAGACAAAACACTAGATTTAATCACCACATGTGTTGGAATTCGTGGTAGCCGCGTTCAAATTATGACATCAGAACTTAAAGGGGAACGTATTGATGTGATTCCTTGGAGTTCCGATTTAGTTACCTTTATTGTCAATTCCTTAGCTCCCGCTGAAGTTGCGCGTGTGGTGATTGGGGAGGACGAAAAAAAAATTCAAGTGGTCGTACCAAATGCAAATTTAAGCTTAGCAATTGGACGTCGTGGTCAAAACGTTCGATTAGCATCGATATTGACGGGCACCCATATTGATTTGCTCACAGAAGAAATAGACCAACAAAGACGAGCAAAGGAAAAAACGGAACAATGCGATTTGTTTATGAATGCCCTTGACGTTGATGAAATGTTTGCTCAATTTTTAATAGCCGAAGGATTTCATACGATTGATGATGTTATCAACACCAATGACAAAGAATTTGCTCAGATTCAAGGATTGGATGATGATCTTGTTCAAGAATTAAAAAACCGTGCTAAGGATTACATGAAGAGACAACAAGAAGAAGTATTGGAAGATTGTTTAATTATGGGAATGCAGGAAGATTTGCTGAGAAGTGAATTATTGGATCCCAAAGATTTACAAAAACTTGCCAGTGCATCGATTAAAAGTGGATCAGATCTTGCAGACTTAGCGTCAGATGAATTGGCCAAGATCATCTCAATCGATGAAACAAAAGCGGGAGAGATTATTATGTCTGCACGCAAAAAATGGATGTACATTTAATTAGGTGAAAAACATGAGTGATGAAAAAAAAAAAACTTTGACTTTATCAGATCGAATTGTTGTTAAAAAACAGGATACTGATATGGATCAAGTTCAACAAGAATTCTACCATGGAAAAAAAAAAACGGTAGAAGTTGAAGTCAAAAAAATACGTGGTTCTGAAAAAACTTTAAAAAATAAGGATATTAAGCCACAAAAAATTTTAGATGGGTTGACAAAAGAAGAAATGGAACATCGCTTAAAAGCGTTGAAATCGTCTAAAAATGAGACGGAAAAAAAGGATGCAGTCCCAAAAATATCTGATATCTTAAAGCAAAATCAACCACCTAAAAGTGCTGTTTTTGAATCAAAAGAGCAACAGCCCAAAATGGTTGAGTCACCGAAAATTTCTGTTGAGCCTGTGAAAACTGATGTTGTCAAAAAGGAACGCACCCCGTCGTCTATAATGGTGAATGCGGTTTCAAAATCTGAGACATCTCTTCCTTTGCAATCATCATATGAATCAGAACAAAGATCAGATGTGAAAAACGAATCGAATGACATACGTCCTCGTTATTCAGACCGATATGAGAGATCAGACCGTCCCCAAGGTAATCGTCCTTACCGCGACCGTCCGCAAGGAGACCGTCCCCAAGGTGATCGCCCTTACCGTGATCGCCCATATGGAGATCGTCCCCAAGGTGATCGCCCTTACCGCGACCGTCCGCAAGGAGATCGTTCCCAAGGTGATCGCCCTTACCGCGACCGTC
>JALRGP010000104.1 GCA_023259685.1 Alphaproteobacteria bacterium
ATATCAACATAGTTGGATGAGCATATTTCTCTAATAATTTCTCTCGCTCTGCTTGCAACCTGGCCTGTTCATACTCTGTATCTATATTTTGTGCAAAAAACAACATGGTACTTCAAATCATAGAGACTATGAGAGCCTTTCCTATCATCCATTTATCCGAGCAGCTTAAACTTTTCATTGAATAATACTGAAGTGTTCGCCTAAAGGCGAGGGTGTTAACCCTATCCCACCTAACTACATAAATCATCCTAATTTCAGAAATTTTTCGAAAAACAGTCAAGAAATTATTTTAGCCAATTATCGTGGTCTTTCAAATTCTAGGAAATTTTACTATGGTAGAAAATTGGGAAAAATTGAAGAAGGAAATAGACCTGATGACCAAGTGCCACTTCCACCTAAAGCCCTGACGCCACTTCCACCTAAAGGCCTGAGATTACCTCCAATTCCGCCTCAGTATCAAAGTAACAAGAATTAATATTTTCAAGGTAAAGCCCTGTTTTTTTATTAAAGTGGGGCTTTTAAATGCCTTCTTTTTATTTTCAAATATGATTGAAAAATTGAGGACAAATTTCCTGTAAAATATTTAATAATTCTGTTTCATTTTTCAACAATTCTAAAAAATCTGCAATGATTTTTGTTAGAAAATGAGAACTGCATCCTTCAAAACGTAAACTGAGGACCGCTTGGGTATGGGACGCCCGTATCAACCACCATCCTGTGTCGGATTCAAAGCGAATTCCATCAATACCGATAAATTGCCCTTCTGATAGACGTGATTTGATACGTTCAATAATGTGGAATTTATCCTCTTCTGGGTAAGGAATTCTGATCTCTGGGGTTGAAAACGCCTTTGGAATAGTGACGTTAATAGGATAACAATGTTTTAAAAAATGGCACGCTGCATATAAACCATCATCAAAGGAAAAGTGGGATTTAAAAAAGAAATGACCACTGACTTCCCCAGCGAAATCCGCATTCATCTGTTTCATTTTTTCTTTAATTAAGGAATGCCCAGACGGAGACAACAAGACTTTGGCGCCGTGATGCTTTAATGTATCTAATATACCTGCTGAGGTTTTAATATCAAATAAGCAGGTTGGCGATGGAATAGAAGATAACAAGCTGCAGGCCAATAGAAATCCTAGCTCATCCCCTCCTAATAAATCACCATGACCCGTTACGACGCCAAAACGATCTCCATCTCCATCAAAAGCAATACCCAGATCTGCTTGAATATTCTTAACTTCTTTTTGTAAATTGACCATCGCATCTTGGTCCGATGGGTCGGGGGCATGGTTAGGAAAATTTCCATCAACATCTGTATATAAAAAATGTGGATCTGTCACCATAATAGGGGCAATCTTTTTAATAAAAGGTCCAACAATTCCATTGCCCGTATCAAATACAACGCGGCAGTTCAGGGGCACTTTAAACATGCTTTTAATCATCTCAATATATGGAGCAACAACATCATAGGTTTCAAGCCTGCCACTATGACAAACGTCAATGTTTTGATTTTGTAATTTTTCCAGATCCTTTCCAAAAAAAGGACGCTCTTTGAGTGTGATTTTAAACCCATTATCATCTTTGGGATTATGAGATCCGGTCACCATAATGCCGGCGTCCGTAGGATATGTTTGAACGGCATAATACACAAAAGGTGTGGGCACTGCATCAACATCAATCACGTGGGCACCAACACTCATCAGACCTTGGATTAATTTTTCCTTTAATATTGGTGAACTATACCGTCCATCGCACCCAATCACCACCGTTTTTTTCTTCACATCTTTCATCCATGATCCAAAAGAGTGCCCAAAAAAATATGCATCTTTTTCGAATAAATTTTTTAAATAGGTGCCGCGAATATCGTATTGACGAACAATTGTTGGTGATAAAGACATTATTGATTTCCTGCTATTAAGGTATCCTGCTCTATATTCATGACGGCCATGAGTTCGTTTAATTCTTGACGCGCTGCAACGTGGGATAAACTGAATGAATTTTTTGAAGAAGCCGCATCAAGCAACGTCAAGCCCGTTAAAAACAATTCTCTGAAAATAACACGCTCTCCAAATCCACTGATAAGCCTATAACCAATACGTTTTGATAGAGCTTTCAAAATTTTTTTCACTTCTTCCTTGTTTTTTGAATTCAAAGAACTGAGGCGGTTACGTAATACAATCCAATCAATGGCTTTTTTTTCTCCTCGCATGGCGCGTTGTTTACGGTATTCCCATACTGATTCCGCATAAATACTGGGTTTAAGTTCATTAATATCATGATTAACCCGCACAAGCACATCCAAATCAATAAAACTGTCGTTTAAGGGAGTAATTAATGTATTGGCATAGGAATGGGCAGTTCTTGATAAAAATGTATCATTTCCAGGAGTGTCAATCACAACGTAATGACAATTTTTAAACTTTTCAAATGCTTGTTGTAAAGAGCTTTTGTCTTGCTCGTGGGCAACGTGTTTGTTGGGGTCTTGGCTTGGAAAAATGGGAAGATGTTCTGGAATCAGTAATGAGGCATCTAAATTTTGAGAACGAAGGTGTCTGTTTTCAATATAGCGAGATAATGTACCTTGACGAGCATCGATATCAATACTGCCTACTTTGAACCCTTTTTGTAATAAAGAAACAATAATATGCATGGCAATAGTCGATTTTCCGGTGCCCCCTTTTTCGTTTCCAAGAACGATCATGTAAGGATGTGTCATAAAAATAAAAAGTCATGGTTTTAATGTATTATACACAAATTATTACTAACGTGCATTGTAATGTATTTAACAAGAATTTTTAATAATCCTATGAAAATTAATATTTTTTTAACTATTAACGCTTAATTTATTAATGATAGA
>JALRGP010000105.1 GCA_023259685.1 Alphaproteobacteria bacterium
CAGGTGGGAAATGCATTCATGATTTTGACGTCAATGATTTGATCATGCCGTGTGTGGTGATTGATGTGTCTGATAAATGTCATGAGCGCTATCAAGTGAGCCCGCAAGATGTTACTGATTTTGAAAGCAAGTATGGGCGTATTCTAAAAGGGTCATGTGTGTTTGTCAAAACCGGTTGGAGCACGTTTTGGAATGAGCCATCAAAATATCATAACAACCATATCAATCCATCCGTTTCTCCTGAGGCCGCATCACTTTTGCTTGAACGAGGTGTGAGTGCCCTTGGCATTGATACTTTGTCTGCGGATTTGGCAGAAAATGGATTTAAGGTTCACAAAATTTTTTTAGGGGCTGGAAAAATTCTCATTGAAAATGTGGCGAATTTAGATAAAATGAAAAAAATTATAGGTTTTATTTTTGTAATTCTAACATGTTATTACAATACTTGTTTTGCGCAGATCATCAAAACAAACGATATAAAAGTTATCGAGGAAACCCTCACGTCTATTGACCAAGATACTCTGGTCATTTTTGATGTGGACGAGATTTTAATGATGCCAAAAGATCAGATCCTTCAATCTCCTCACCGAGAATATATCAATAAATCGGATACCTTTTTATGCGCTTCAGAACAAGAATCTGAAAATTTATGGAGCATTATCTTTGCTCAGCGCCCAAGCATTCCAGTTGATCCAAAAATGATAAAGATGATGACGACCTTACAATCTAAAGGTATTAAAGTTATCGCTTTAACCCATTGTGTGAGTGGGAAATTTGGGTATATCACCTCTATGAAAGACTGGCGTTATCATGAACTGATGCGTCATGGTTATGATTTTGAAAAGTCTTGGAAAGGCATGCAAAATAAGACCTTCAATGGATTGGAAAAATCAAGAAATCGTCTGGCTTTAGAAGTTTCATCGCCTCCAATGTTTTTCAAAGGAATCATTTTTACAGAAATCGACAAAGGCGAAACTTTAGAAGCGTTTTTAAATCACTATAAGCTGAAGTTCAAAAAAATTATTTTCATTGATGACAGAAAGAAAAATCTTGAATCTGTTGAAAAAACTCTATCAAAGCTAAATATTGCATTTGTCGGCATAGAATATGCTGCTGCTGTAATGCAGATAGAGCCATTAAATAAAAAACGTGCAGAGCTTCAATTTCAGGTTTTAGGAAAACAAAGAAAGTGGCTTTGTGATTCTGAGGCGGATGCTTTGCTTACAGAAACAAATAATTGATGAGGTTGTGGAATGAGTAATAATAAAATTAAGGCTATTATTTTTGATGTCGATGGTGTTTTGTTTCAAAATCACGACAACAATGGTAAATATTTATGGAGCAAAAATGCTAAAAAAGATTTGGGATTATCATCAGGTCATTTTTCACACATCTATGGATCAGATACGGATGTTATTAGGGGGAAAAAGACAAAACAAGCACACCTATCACATATTTTTGCAACTAATCATCTTTTTGAAGGGTTAGGTACTACAGTTGATGATTATATTGATTATTGGTTAAAACATGATAATGGTGTTGATCCAAAAATGATAAATTTAGTTCAAAAAATTAATAATATCGTTCCTTGTTATATTGGCACCAATCAGGAAGAACTGAGGACAAAACATATCTTAGATTTAATAGGAGAACATTTTTTGGGTTGCTTTGCATCATACGATCTGGGGTTCATTAAACCGGAACAAGGATTTTTTCAACATATTGAAAAGGCACTATCGTTACTTCCGCATGAGCTTTTACTGATTGATGACAAAAAAAATAACACCATCGGCGCACAAGATTGTGGTTGGCATGTTTATCATTATCAAAATGATACCCGCGAGCTTATGGATTTTTTGAAAAAACATGAGATTATGAATGGATAAAGGAAACAAAATTTTATTAATAAGGCACTGTAAGCCTGAAATTGATTACTCTAAGTGCGGATATATTGAAGCGACAAAGCGAATTCATGAATATAATACTACTGTGGTATGGATCCCCGCCTCCGCGGGGATGACAAGGTAAGGGATAAGGGGCTAGGCTCAAAAAGAACAGGTAGAAATGCCAACCTTAGTGATTTTGACTATAGCTTACCGAAGGATGAGAGCCGTATCGCTGCTTATGATTCCTTATCTGTCATGGATTCTATTTGCAACTTACTTAAACTTTTACATATGGTGGTGTAATTAAGAAACATATTTATATGTTTCTTCAGCAAGTCTAAGAAATAAATGAACATCGATATTATCTTCTAAATTCCAGCATGCAGCCAATATGACATGGACAAAATACCAGTCAAATAAATCCTGAGTTCTGAAATTAAAATATTGTGCGATAAATGGAATATCCTGCTCAATATCCATAACAAATGCCCATATTTCATTCATAGGCGAACCTATCACACCTTTAGGATCGATTACTAACCATTCATCACCATTTTGCAAAATGTTATCGTGATGCAGATCGCCATGAAGCAAAACGTCCAGATCAGAAGTTTGTAGCAGCTGGTCTCGGAGCTTTCTTGCTTTTTGCAGATAATGCTTTGGAATATTCCAATTCTTGTCCAAAGCCGTAAGCCAATCTTTGATATGGGGGAAATTATGAGTCGTAGAAATATTCGCTTGATGTAGAGTCTGCATGACCCCACAGGCAATTTCGATAGACTCCTGCTCCCTATCCAGAAAGTGACTTTTGAGAGATGTGCCGGGCATAGCTCTTTCCAAAAGCAACATGCCCTTATCTTCGGCTAACGCCTTCACTGCGCCACATCCAGAGAAGCACTTGAGCGCAAATGCTT
>JALRGP010000106.1 GCA_023259685.1 Alphaproteobacteria bacterium
CATTAACAAAACCATCTTATTTTTCATACTCAAAAAAATTAACCTTTTATTAATAATTTAGATGATACAGTGTGTGTATGAAATGGTGGAATTTTCATTTCATATATATTTATTTCAACTTCCTACAAAATGGAGAAAAAATGTTAAATAAAAAAATGCTCTATGCATTGTTAACTTTGTCCACATGCTATTGCATGGAAAATTCATCTTCAACAATGCAATGGCAACAAGGGGGTCCCATTTGCACGAGGCATATTGGAACTAAAGAGAGTGAATTCACAGGTGGCGCTTGGTATTATCCTGAACTAGATTGTACACCGTACCATAAATCTGGAGATCAATGATCCGGTGATCTATTAAAAAAGCATTTTCAACAAACAACACTTCGATTTGCAATGAGCAAAAATGGTTGGGTTTGGTTTAGCATAGGAGATGAAAAGAAAAAACTAGAATCCCAATTAACTACTAATTTCTACTCTCACAACCTTGCATCACTGAAATCAGTCAATCCAACTTTGAATAAATGGTATGAAAGTAAGGCCATAGAGCATGGCTTTAAAAATCTGTTTTTTGCATTAAACGATCTAAAATTATCCAATGGAGAGAAACTAATCGATTTTTTTAAAAGGTATCAAAGTGAGCTTTACGCTACTTTATGTCAGATTAAACCACTGCAAACTTTGGGTATGTATTACCAAAAATTAAAAATTGTTGAAGAAAAAACAACAGAAAACACAAATGTCATTTTAAATCTCACAGACCGTGCTGAGAATTGGATTGATGGAATGGTCAAACAAATATGTGAGGTGAGGCTCTATCAAAAGATCTCTTAGCTTTGCAAGATAATTTTGATTTCGATGCATTCGAAAAAAAACTAAAATTGGCTCAGATTCCTCATGATCTTGTTCAACTAATTCAGGAATTAGAAAAAAATTATCCAGTGCCTCAATAACAATTAGATTAAAGTGGATCAATATCCACATGAATAGAGATGGATGAATGTTGCGATACCATCATCCACCTCTTTAAAACAAGTTGAATATGAAAATTTTTTGGATATTTTAATAGGATTTGATACCGGTATTGTCCGCGTAAAGGAGATAAATACGCCTCCATTGGCCCAAATACAGACAAAGATTCTGATTTTGGAATTTGATCAAAACATATAAAACTGTGTTGTCGAACCATGGCCTTGTCTCTTCCTGATAATGTTATCAGTGTTAATCTTCCATAAGGAGGAAGCATTGCAGCACGCCGAGCCTCACATTCAAAATCATAAAATTCATCTCTGTTATGATGACACAGGGATTGGAACAAGGGATGTTTTGGATCGAAGGTTTGGATGAGAACTTCTCCAGTCAGCTCACCACGTCCCGCCCTTCCTGATACCTGGTGTAAAAGGTGATAGGATTTTTCTGCCGATCTAAAATCAATTCCAGACAGCCCCATATCGGCGTCAATGACCCCAACAAGGGTAATATGAGGAAAATGATGACCTTTAGCCAAAATCTGCGTTCCAATCACAATATCGCACTCACGGGATTGAAGCAGATTTAAAAAACGATCCATATGGGCGGTGCTTTTCATCACATCGCTGCTGGCCATTTGAATATTGGCGTGTGGAAATAATTGAGACGCTTCTTCATAAACTTGCTCCACCCCAACACCTGAAAATATAAATGCATCTTGGGTTTTACATCTGGTGCATGTGGGGGGGTAATCATAGCGAAATCCACAATAATGACACAATAACATAGATTCTTTTTTATGATATACTAAGGATACTGAGCATCTTTTGCAAAAAATACGACAACGACATTCCTGGCACATCACAACCGGGGCATACCCTCGGCGATTGATATACAACAAGACTTGTTCTTTTTTTTTGAGCCGTTCATGAATGGCCATCATCAATGATGGGGACATTAAATGGGAACTTCGATCTTGTACAAGAACAATAGAGGCCATGGATGCATTAAAACGGTTTTTTAATGGAAAATACTGGTATTTCCCCTCCTTTGCATTGATATATGTTTCAAGACAAGGCGTTGCAGATCCCAAATAAATGGGACATTGTTCACATTTGGCCCTTAAAACTGCCATATCCCGGGCATTATAAATTAATTGCGTGTCCTGTTTGAAAGATGGATCATGCTCCTCATCGACAATAATCAGTCCTAAATTTTGAAATGGTAAAAATAATGCTGAGCGTGCCCCCAACACCACCATGGGGTGCCCTTGAATGGCACGGTGCCATGTCAACTTTCGATCTTTTTTTTGAAAACGCGAATGCCAAACACAAGCAGATATCCCAAAAGCATCCTCGAATCGTTTTAATAATTGAGCCGTCAAAGCAATTTCTGGAATCAATATCAACACTTGCTGTCCTTGGTTTAAGATTTTTTGTGCTAAATGAAAATAGACTTCTGTTTTACCTGATCCCGTGACTCCGTCAATGAATATGCAAGAAAATTCTTTTACTTTGAGTTGATCAACAATGACCTGTTGATCTGGATTCAATATCTTTAAATGATTTTCATAGTGCAATGGAGGTATCGGAAAATCTTCAACCATTTTTTCCACAGCCAAGCTTAAAACATGTTTTAATACGTATCCTTTGGGTGCCAATACGTATGAACCAAAATCGTCAATAAATTTTAATAAAGAGATCGGCAGTCGGTATCTTAAAACCTTTGATATGGGTTTACATACACCCTCAAAATGAATAGCTGTATCATGTTTGATAACCCCAACATATTCTTTGTTGCGAACAGAG
>JALRGP010000107.1 GCA_023259685.1 Alphaproteobacteria bacterium
TTTTGAGTTGGCTCTTTGATGTTTTGCAGGAGGTCTAGTTTAAATGGGTCTTTGGCTTGCCATAAAAAATAAAAACGGATTTATTTCATCATCAAAAGATATTATGATGAATTATCATTGGTCTTTGTATTAAATATGAATCTACATCCTTTTTTAAAAGAATCTCAAGAACGTGGTTTTTTGTATCAATCAAGTGACTTAGAAGGGTTGTCTCATGCATTAAGTGGCGACACGCAATCATATGCATATGTTGGATTTGATGCATCGGCTAAAAGTTTGCAAGTTGGGAACTTGGTCCCCATATTATGGGCTCGCCTTCTTCAAAAACACGGTATAACCCCTATTATCCTGTTGGGTGGTGCAACCACATTGATTGGGGATCCAACAGGAAAGGATGAATCACGAAAAATGTTGACCTCTGAAGAAGTTGAAAACAATGTGGTCAATTTCAAACGATTGATGAGCAGATTTATTGATTTTGATCAGGCTATACTTGTTAATAATAAAGATTGGTTACAAGATCTTAATTACATGTCATTTTTACGGGATTTTGCTCCTCATTTCAGTATTAATTATATGATGTCGTTGGACAGTGTGAAATTGCGGTTATCTCGTCATCATCATATGAGTTTTTTGGAATTTAACTATATGATTTTCCAATCTTATGATTTTTGGTATTTATTTAAAAAATATGGATGCACATTACAATTAGGGGGATCTGATCAATGGGCCAATATGATTTGTGGTGCGGAATTAATTCGAAGACTTGAGCAAAAGCGTACCTTTGTGATCACGGCCCCCCTTATGACGACCAGTAATGGTCAAAAAATGGGAAAAACCGCAGGTGGTGCCATTTGGTTAGATGAACATATGACGTCCCCTTATGATTATTGGCAATTTTGGAGGAATACCCATGATGATGACGTTGAGAAGTGCCTGAAAATTTTTACGGATTTGCCTTCAGTAGAGATTGAATCTTTATGTGTCAATAAAAAAGGAGCCGCCATTAATGACCTTAAAATTCTATTAGCTGATCACGCAACCGCCATGTGTCATGGTGCCCATTTATTAAATGAGATTCACCAAAAAGTAGCATCATTTTTTGAAGACATACAGGAAAACATTGACAGAATATATGTAGCAAATCATATGCCTTTGGATGATTTGCTGATTGAACTGAAGGCATGTTCTAGTAAGGGTGAAGCAAAACGGTTAATCCAAGGAGGCGGCGTATCCATCGATAAAGTGATTCAAGATAACCCTAAAAAAGTGATTGATATTAAAGACCAACCTCAAAGACTCTCGGTTGGGAAAAAAAGACATTTTTGGATTTAAGATATCATGACGAAGCTGATCATTAAAATCGACGTTGACACTGAAAAAGGGACGCGAATTGGTATTCCTCATTTATTAAGAATTTTTAAAAATTTAGATATCAAAGCAACATTTTTGTTATCTTTGGGGCCCGACCATACAGGGCGAACAATTTTTCGTATCTTTCGAAAAGGTTTTTTAAAAAAAGCTTCCCGTACCAACGCCATTCAAATTTATGGAATTAAAACATTGATGAATGGTTTATTGATTCCAGGTCCCCATATTGGACGTCGCCATGGGGATGTGATGAGGCGTATCCAAGACGAGGGGCATGAGGTGGGCATCCACTGCTATGATCATATTCGTTGGCAAGATCATCTCCATCGCATGAGTTTTGATGAGGTCAAGGAAGAATTTTTAAAATCGTATGATATGTTTCATCGTATTTTTGGTCGCACAGCCAAAGCCATTGGCAGTGCTGGTTGGCAAACCAACGAACACAGTTTATGGTGTTACGATCATTATAATTTTTTGTACTCAAGTGATACACGTGGCAGCGCACCATTTTTTCCTCAAATTGGTCATTCAACCTTTAAAACTCTTCAAATACCCACCAATTTGCCAACATTAGATGAGGTGTTAGGACGTGTTTCTTCGGTTGATCATTATTATGATGATTTAATGTCTAAACAAACTATCAACGTCATGACGGTCCACACCGAACTGGAAGGCATGTTTTATGTGGATTGGTTTGAAAAATTTTTATACCGACACAAAGGCCAAGGTGTACAGTTTTTAACACTTGAAAATCTTGCAAAAAATTTATTGCAAAACCCACAGGATATTCCGGTGAGGCAAGTTGTTCAAAAAGAGATAGAAGGACGATCAGGCACGGTCGCAGCGCCTAAAATAAATGAGATGACGTAAATTTCACGTCCATTTTTTGAAAAATTAATAATTTTTTAACTTTTTATATGGGAATATAAAACGTGAAACAGAAATAAGCATGAAAAATGTTTTTTAAATTTTTAAGTATAAGCGCGGTTTGTTTGGCTTTTTACACGTCCAGCTCTCAAAATACACAAACCTCCTGGTATAATGATGTTGAGACAATAAAAAAGTATTCATCTGATAAAGATGACGACGATATGATTTTAAAAAAAATACAACTGAATTCTGCAAAATTTAATCCAAAAACAAAAGAGTTATTACAAAAATTAAACCTATCAAACGATCCATTATTATATAGCTTTTTTTTAAAAAAAACGCTCTCCAAAAGGATATCTCAATGACGGTAATGGTAATTTTTATTTGGCAGATTTTTTAGTTACAAAATCTGATGACAATGCTGTTACAATTAATAGACCTCCTACAAAACATCAAAGAGCCAACTCAAAATGACAAATACCCGCAATTAAACTAAACC
>JALRGP010000108.1 GCA_023259685.1 Alphaproteobacteria bacterium
ATCAAGACCAACGAGAAATGTGAAGCAACCTTCAACGGCATCAAATGGTCAACTTCAGCAGGCTGCCCATCATCACAGACAATGAAGGACGCCCACATCTCATGAGTAGATTTAAAAAAACGCGTTGAATTATTTTAAACCATAGGGGTTTGTGATCAAATTTATAATATAAATACAATAAAAATGGTGCCCCTTTTTTTAATTTTGATACGCATGATTTTAATCCTGATAATGTGTCTGGGATATGGTGCAGCACACCCAAACAATAGCCAAAATCTTGACTAGCTTCTTCCAAAGGCATGTCATCGACTGATGCATTCATAAATTCAACATTATTTAAATGCTTTAGAGATTCTTTTGCAACCGCCAATGCTTCTTTGGCAGGATCCACACAATACAACTTGCCACAAAAAGTAGCCATCATTTTTGCAAAGCGTCCGCTTCCACAGCCAGCGTCAAAACCTGTGCTGTTTTTATCAATTAAGTCAAATGGAAATATGTCAAAGTATTGAAAAAACATTAACGATCTTTCTTCATCTGATAATCCTTGTTGATTATAACTAGACCATTCTTTACCAAAGCTATCGACAACTTTTTGGTCGACATTGTTCATTTTTTTATCCATTTTTAATTTTTTTCCTCCAATTTTGCCACATGAGTATTCCCCATAGTATATGTTGATAATCAGCTTTTTTCTTTAAATGATTGGCCCACATGGACCGCACATCACTCACATTAAATCCTGCGGATTCCAAATACGTTGGTTCCAATAAGTCTTCTGCCCAATCTTTGAGTTCATTTCTTAAAAATTCTCCAACTGGTATACCAAATCCCATTTTGGGACGCTCAAACAAAGCTCTTGGAATATAATCGCTTAAGATATCTTTTAAAATCAACTTTCCAGATCCATTTTGAATTTTCATGTGATCTGGAATTTGAAAACTTATTTCCACCAAACGCATATCTAATAGAGGCTCCCGTGATTCTAGGCTAACCGCCATGCTGGCACGATCAACCTTTGTCAAAATATCCGATGGTAAGTAACGCAGCATGTCATAAAACTCCATCATCTGTAGAGGTGACAAGGAAGGCGGGTAAGGTGGAAGCTGGTGATGACCTTTATGATTTTGTTGAATATAAGTACATTTTTCATAAAAATCTAATAGTGTCCGGCTCGTTAAAAAATGAGATAGTTTATGAACTTTTTCTCCAAACAGATTTGGACATTTGGGTGCCCACCCACATAAGCGGTCATAACATTCCACCGAAGGTATTTTTAATAAATGGGATATGATTTGTCGAATAAAAAGAGGGAAAAAAGATAGTTTATTAAATATTTTTTGTGAAAAAATATATCGATTATACCCACCAAACAATTCATCCCCGCCGTCCCCAGACAGTGAAACGGTCACATATTTTTTGGCAATTTGGGATACTAAAAATGTGGGAATTTGAGATGAATCTGCAAACGGCTCATCATAAAAATCACTGATCCTTGGGATGATATCAATCACATGGCTGGCGCTTAAATATTCTTCGGTATGATGGGTGCCCAAATGTTGGGCAATGGCCTTCGCATAAGGCGCCTCATTGTATTTGGGATTATCAAAACCAATAGAAAAGGTTGAAACCGGTTGTGTACTTTGGGATTGCATCAATGCCACCACCAAAGAACTGTCAATGCCTCCCGATAAAAATGCACCAATCGGGACATCTGATATCATACGTTTTGATACCGCGTCCTTTAATACCGTATGCAATTGCGCTTTGGCGTCTTGATCATTGGTGATGGGATTTTTTGAACCACCCTCAGCCACATCGTACAGCGAATAATAGGTTACAACCTCTTGGGAATGGGGGGTGATTTTAATATATGTTCCAGGTTTCACCTTATGAATACCTTGGTAAATACATACATCTTCTGGTAAGCAGTTATAGGTTAAAAAAATAGGACGCACATGGGGATTAATCTCACCTTTAAAAAATTTGCATCCTCGAATGGCATGAAGCGTTGACCCAAATACAATGGCGCCATCATTTGTGGTTCCATAATATAATGGCTTCACACCCATCCGGTCACGTACCAAATACATGGCACGTTCTTGATGATCAAACAAACAAAAGGCAAACATGCCATTTAATTGAGGAAGGGTTTGATCCAAACCATAGTGATCAAACATTTCCAAGATTACCCGTGTATCCGAATCACCCGGTTGGTAAGTGGGCAGCTCCTTATAATTATAAACCTCGCCGTTATACACAATCGTCCAACGACCACTGTTTGATCGCATAGGCTGCGATCCTTTGATGGATAAATCAATGATTGACAGTCGCCTGTGCCCTAAAGCAATTCCCACTTCATTGTCAATGTAAAACCCTTCCGCGTCAGGGCCGCGATTTTCAATTGCATCCGTCATGCCCTTAATGACGCCCTTTAAATCACCACCGTGACGACGATTATAATCCCAAAATCCAGCAATACCACACATGTATTATATATCTCCTTTATTTTTATTTCCCAAAATCATCTCATCCCATTGAGCAAAAATACGCGTCGGCTCCAATTCCTTCGCTAATTCTTTTGCTTTTTGTCCAAGCCGCTCTCTTTGGGCTGCGTCTTGGATTAATTCTATCATGATGTCTGCACACCTTTTCACATCTCCAACTGGAAACAGTCTTCCGTTTTCATG
>JALRGP010000109.1 GCA_023259685.1 Alphaproteobacteria bacterium
CCTCAAAATGCTTTTTAAAAAGTGAGGGGTAGTGTGGAATACAATATAATACAATGATTAAAAAATAGTTAATTTTTAGGGAAAAATAATGAAGGGCTTTTAATATCCTTAATTAAAATCATACCCGCTCTGATAGGGAAATTTCATTCTACGACTATTTTATGATAAAAAAAGTAATGGAAGGTCTAAAATTTTTGATATGTTGTATCATTCTTTCGTGCGTATGATCATTTTCGTTACGACAATTATGGGAGTTGTTTTTTATTACCATAGTCATTTAAAAGATGCATTTTTACACAATGTATATTTAAATTTATTGATCGTATGTATGATATCTTTTGGTATTGGTTGGAGTTTTTTTAACCATTATCGATTGGTGAAAAATAAAATATTTTTTCAACGATTAAAAAAAAATGAAGAAAATCCAGAAAATTTATCTTATTTTTTAAGACCTTTTTATGATTTTTTTCAACCTCAACCGACCCTGCCGTCCCATATGGTCATCCCAACTGTTGCAGAACGCTTTCAAGAAATGAGAGATACGAACCGTTATCTCATTGGATTATTAATTTTTTTGGGTTTACTTGGAACTTTTTTTGGTTTGTCTCATACAATTACAACAATTGCAGGAGTTGTAAGCGAAGCCAGCTTGTTTGATCAAAATATCGCAGACGCTTTTCAAAATTTAAAGGATGGTTTACTTTCACCATTGCATGGAATGGGGATTGCCTTTAGCTCTACCATGTTTGGATTAATTGGCTCGCTTATTTTAGGATTTTTAGATTTTCAAAATGCCTTAGCGATTCAAAAATTTGTTGCCTATTTAGAAGATGATATTCCAATCAGACCGTTAATGAAAACCAGTGGATTGGCGTATATCAGCAGCCTTTTGGAAATGAATGCCCATCAAATTTCTCAAATACTTGTCAGCTTGAGGCAAACAGAAGAACAAAGAATGCAATTGGTTAAAACACTAGAAAAGCTACACCAATACGTTGATGGATTTTCGGAAACATTTCATCAAAATCAAGATATCGTCAAAAAAATTGCCAAAAGTCATTTGGATTTACAAGATTTGGTTAAAGATATTGCAAGATTGTCCCAAGAATCATTAAGAAACACTAATTTAGAAAACGCTCTGTCTCGAATTATCCATGAAATGGATCAATCTCGTCAATTAATTAGCCACGATATTCAATTGGTCGCTAAAACGATTTCTGCCTTGGCTGATCAACCATGAATACGACAACAAAACGAATACTATCGGCGTCCGTATTAATGCCATTATTCATCACATGTTTGTATAGTATTAAAACTTGGGGATTTTTAACAGCTTTCATGGCTATTGGAATGGTCATAGAATTTTTTAACATTTGTCGTCGTCCCATATACTTTTTGTTGGTGAGCCTTTATATAATAATTGGATGTTATGCATTTTATATTGTACGTAGAGACACAGGTTTTTCTACTTCTTTATGGGCTTTTGTATCAATTTGGATCAGTGATTCAGCCGCCTATTTTGGGGGTAAAATTTTAAAAGGTCCTAAGTTGGCACCCTCCATTAGTCCCAATAAAACGATATCTGGTCTTTTAATCGGCATTGGTGTTGGAGGTATTGCTGCTATTGCAATGGCTTACCATATGGATATACATTGCCCTGTATGGATCATTTTAATATTATTAACAATAGGACACGCGGGTGACTTGTTGGAATCTTGGATTAAACGTCGTTTAAAAGTGAAGGATACCAGTGGCTTAATACCAGGGCATGGTGGGATCTTTGATCGCATGGATAGTTGTTTAAGTTTTTTTATGGTTCTTTACGTGCTGATCAAGTTTTATTCTTTTTAAGGTTTCACATGGTAACACGTGAAACCTTTTTTCCTTATTCTTTAACCCTTTAAAGGAATTGCTGTAAAAATAAAGAATTTTTTACCTGTTGTTTTTTGGTTAGACAGGATTTTTTTCGCGGAATACGCAAGAGCAATGTATTTTTGAACTAAATATCCACCACGAATAGGATCTGGGACGTTTGTTGTTCTTGAATATTCGATAAAAGCCTCACCATTTTTTGAATCCTGAAGTTTTTTAACAAAATAAGGGGTGTCTACAAAATGAGCATTCAACATATTAGGTTCTGTTGAATTAATAATTTGACTGTCTTCAACAACAACTAAAGTCTGGGATGGTAATAGCTCACCTAATAAATCTAAGATACCACGTTCGCGATCTTGGAGACGTTCAGAATAATTGAATTTTCCAATGACATCACGGTAATTCATTCCACCATTGGAAATTTTTGATACTAAAGAATCCATGGTGCTTCTTAATTTGACAACTGTTTCAGAAGGTAAATTTAACTGAGGATTGTCAATGGGCGTTACGTCAACGTAAGATGTTGTTTGATCCTGGCAACCAGCTGGAATCAATAAAAGCAATGACATCATGAACAAAGATGATTTCATTTTTTTAAAAAAAATATAAGGTCTTAAATATAATATAATATATTTTTATTATATTTTTTATGTTTATGAAGTTGTATAAAGTATTTTTACTGAAATGTTGTTGAAATTTCACATGCAATGACCGTGATATATTTAGCCGCATTAAAGTTGGTTGAACTTTTCAGTTTCAT
>JALRGP010000010.1:0-7090 GCA_023259685.1 Alphaproteobacteria bacterium
TGAGAACAATCCAACATGATGATCAGGGTGGTTCTTCTGGTTTGTTTGATCTTATTATGCAGGCTGCTCAAGACCTTTTAAAAAGTGAGGAGTAGTGTGAAAACTATTTTAAAAAATACATTGTAAAATAAAACTCGGATAGAGTACAGGGCCACATCACATCAAAACAACTTCGCATTTTGTTATTATGATCCTGTCTTAACTTTTATCCTTAATATTACTATAACATATTTCTATCATCAGCATAAAATTTCATCATACCACACAATTGGCATTTTTATGTTATTCTCTAAAGTGTTATGCTAAAGTAACACTTGGTTTTTTTATATGCCTTTGTCTGATGATTCGCAAGATAAAGAAGATAAAACTTTTGAACCAACGCAGCAACAACTGAAAAAAGCTTACGATGAAGGAAAAATTCCCGTCTCCCAAGATCTCATTCATTGGTTTAGTTTTTTAAGTATTGCAGTGGTGATGTTGTATATGATGCCTCATTTTTTAAAGCAGCTAGCCCACTATTTGAGTTTGTTTTTTTCTATCAATGATGTTGATGGTCGGGCTTTTCTCATTTTAAAACACAGCTTTTTTTCTGTTATTGGTTTGGTCATATCATTGTACATGATGCCAATTTTGGTTAATCTTGCCCAATCTTATAAAGGTATGACATCTAAAAATATTGGCTTTAAATGGGAAAAATTATCTTTGTCCCAAGGGATAAAGCGTATTTTTTCATCTCAAAATTTTATTAATTTAATCAAAAACATATTTAAAATTATTGCAATTACGTCTGGCGTTGTTGTTGCAATTTATGACCAATTTTATCATATTGATGATTGGATTTATGTTCCACCCATGGGCGCATTACGTGTGTGTCAAAAGTTAATGATTATTATATTTGCTGTGATTTTGGCTATTTATTTTGTCATTGCTGTCTTTGATTTTTGGTACCAGCGTTTTTCTTTTATGAAAAATTTACGAATGAGCCATGAGGAGGTTAAGAAAGAATTTAAAGAAAGTGAAGGGGACCCTCATGTTAAAGGCAAGCGCCGTCAAATGGCGCAGGAGCTGCTTCGAAAAAATGTTAAAAAATCCGTTGAAGAATCCGCATTTGTTGTCGTAAATCCTACCCATTATGCTGTTTCTATTCAATGGAATGAAAAAAATATGGATACACCTGTTGTGTTGGTTAAGGGCAAAAACCATCGTGCGGCTGTGATCAAAGACATTGCACGTATTTTAAGTATTCCTGTTGTGAGAAATCCTCAATTAGCCAGATCTTTATATGACCAAGTTGAAGAAAATCATGATATTTTACCGGAACATTACAAAGCCGTCGCTCACATTATTCAAACAATTGTACCGAAACAAAAAAAAACGCAATAGATATATGTCTCGTAGACACGATAAATGGTATGGAACCTTTTTTATATGGTAAAGCTCTTGCAAAGATCTTAAAAGAATTCTAATATTCAAATAGATTTAAGTTGATCCGTTTGTCTTTGTAATCCAATTTGATGCAATAATCCATGAACTAAACTGACTTTATCATCAAATGAGAAAAAATTTGTCATCTGAATATATTCATTAATAATCACCGGCATAGGTAAATCCGGTTGATATAAAACCTCGCATGCCCCCATTTCCACGATACATTTCAACAGTAATGGGCATTCATGAAAGTGGCCATTTTTTAAACAAGCATTAATCATTTCCCCTAAGGCGTCTTTATGTTCGTGATAGATATTTAACAATTCCGTAATCATAGGTTTTTTTGGTTTTAACCTATTGAAAAGGTTAAATTCAATCAATTCATCAATACGTTGATCTGATGAAAGAACATTTTGATGAGCTTCTTCGTATACAATTTGAATCAAGACAATTCTTGATAAGGTGCGATTATTCATGCATCAAACTTTTTAAAAATTAATGATGCGTTTGTTCCACCAAATCCAAAAGAATTGCTCATGACACAATCTATATTTTTTTGACGTGCGACATGGGGTGTTAAATCAATCCCAACGCATTCATCATCGGGGTTATCTAAGTTTAATGTTGGAGGAACAATCCCATCACGCATGGATAAAATTGAGAAAATAGCTTCCACACTGCCGGCCGCCCCAAGCAAATGCCCAATAGACGATTTTGTTGATGAAATACTTAATCTTTGCATGTGTTCTTGGAACAATCTTTTCATTGCGCGAATTTCAACCACATCACCCAGAGGAGTGGACGTTCCGTGAGCATTCACATAATCAATATCCGATGGAGAAATATGGTGTTTTTTTAAGGCATTTCTCATGGCGCGATAAGCCCCATCTCCATCTTCTGCAGGAGCAGTGATATGGTGCGCATCTCCCGACAAGCCGTATCCAATAATTTCTCCATAAATTTTTGCGCCCCTGGACAGTGCATGGGTCATCGATTCCAAAACAACAACACCTGCTCCTTCTCCCATCACAAAACCCTCACGTTTTTTATCCCATGGACGCGATGCCTTTATTGGATCATCATTGTAAGATGATGCCAAGGCTCTGGCAGATGCAAATCCGGCAATCCCAAGTGGAGAGATAGCTCCTTCCGTCCCACCAGCTACCATCACTTTTGCATCACCATATTGAATCAGACGCATAGAATCACCAATAGCATGAGCTCCCGTTGCACAAGCTGTGACAACCGAGTGATTGGGTCCTTTAAAGCCATGTTGTATAGATATGTGACCCGAAGCCAAATTAATTAAACAAGCTGGAATAAAAAAAGGACTGACACGCCTTGGGCCCTTATCTTTTAAAACAAACGACATATCATGAATAAATGGAAGACCACCAATACCTGACCCAATCATCACACCAATATCTTCAGCATGTTCCGGTGATTGCACCTTCAGATCTGCGTCCTTAATTGCTTCTGTTGCAGCGGCAATAGCGTACATAATAAAGCGATCCATTTTTTTTTGATCTTTAACGGGAATGTGATCGTCTAAGATAAAGGCGTTATCACCAGTCTCAGGAATTTGCCCAGCAATTTGAACACTTAATTCATCAACTGGACAACGATCAATTTTGACAATTCCACTGCGTCCTTTGATTAAAGATGACCACGTTGCATTAACGCCACACCCAAGAGGCGTAACCATGCCAAGACCAGTAATAACAACTCTTTCCATTTATTTTTGATGTGATTCGATAAATTTAAATAAATCACCAACAGTTGTAATTTTCTGAGCTTTTTCTTCAGGAATTTCAATTCCAAGTTTCTCTTCCAATTCCATCACAAGCTCAACTTGATCTAAGCTGTCTGCTCCTAAATCATTAATAAGATTAGCATTTTCAACAACTTTGGACACATCTACACCAAGTTTTTTGGCAATTAAATCGGCAACTTCTTTTTGCATGTTAGACATAAATTCAAACAATTAAATAGGTTAAATAATGATCATTATACGATTGTAAAAAAAAAAAAACAAATTCGCTTTCGCCCCCCACAGAATAGCAGATTGCAAATTCACACAAAAATAATGTTGCACGTGCTAAAATAAATTATGATTATTTAATGCTATTAATAACCGCCATGGGTCGTTTATGTGCTGTTTTTTTCTTTGTGGTCCAAGGATGTTTTTCAAATGTTTTACCAACAACCCTTGCCAAGCAAGCTATCGTCATTGATTTAGTATCCAATGACATTTTATTTGAAAAAAATGCCCATGAACCGATGGAGCCTGCTTCCATGACGAAAGTCATGACATCCTATGCAGTCCTCAAAAAAATTAAAGAAGGACATGTGTCCTTATCGACATTATTGACCGTTGGAGAACAAGCAACACTCTTAGAAGGCACAAAAATGTTTCTTCATAAAAATGAAAAAGTCACCGTAGAAGATTTATTAAAGGGATTACTGATTGTTTCCGGTAATGACGCGGCAGTTGTCTTGGCGGAAGGCATCAGTGGGACAGAGCAAAAATTTTGTGACGACATGACGGTGCTAGCTCATTCTATGGGAGCCAAAAAAACATCCTTTAAAAACGCTAACGGTCTGCCTCAAGATGGTCACATAACCACGGCTTATGATATGGCATTATTATGCCAAAAAGCCATCTTAGAATTTGATCAAATCACCGAATGGTGTATGGAGAAATCTTTTAAAAACCAATTTAATCGTAATCGATTTTTGTGGAAAAATGTAGGATGCCAAGGCCTTAAAACCGGGCATGCAAAACAATGTGGTCATGGAATTGTTGCAACCTTTAAAATTAAAAATCGTCATATTCTTATACTGATTCATGGATTATCTTCCGAAAACGAGCGGTTATCGGTTGGTATGGATTTATTGAATTGGACGTTGTCTACCCATGAAACAAAACAAATTCTTAAAAAAGATCACAAGATAAAGACCATTCCGGTGATTTATGGTGATAAAGATGAGTTGCCAGTTACAGTCAAAACGGATGCGTATATTACAATAACAAAAGGTAGTACACAATCTTTGATCATGTCTATTGACACGCCAAAAATTATCGATCATCCAGTTCAAGCAGAAGATACAATTGGTCATGTTATTTTTAAACACCCTTCTTTTTCAAAAGACCGCGTATATCCATTAATTGCGACTTGTGATATTCATCCCGGGTCCATATTTAAAAAAATAAAAGATTGGTTTAACCTCACAGTTTTTAAAAAATATCATGTTGAACGTTGATGGGCTGACCATTTCTTTTGGTCAAAAAATTGTTGTTGATCATTTATCATTCAATCTTCAAAAAAGAGAAATTTTAGGTATCATTGGCGAAAGCGGATCAGGCAAAACTTTGACAGGATTATCTGTCATGAATTTACTTCCCCACAATGCACATACAACGGGATCTGTTCATTTTGATCGTCCTATGAAAAGGGGGAAAGATATGTCCTTGATGTTTCAAGAACCCATGAGCGCCCTCAATCCTCTGATGACAATAGGGCAACAAATTTTGGAACCGTTGTCCTATCATTATGCCGATTTAGATCAGACCACCCAAATAAATCGATTGCATACAATTTTAAAAGATGTGTCTTTTGAAGAAGGTATCGATCGATTAAATGATTACCCTCATCAATTTTCAGGCGGGCAACGCCAGCGTATCTGTTTGGCCATGAGCTTGATTACACGTCCCCAATTATTGATTGCCGATGAACCAACGACCGCTTTGGATGCCCACCACCAACATGACATGATCCAATTATTAAAAAAATTGGCTATTGAAAAAAATATGAGTGTCATATTGATTAGTCACCACATTCGATTGGTCTGTGAAATTTGCCACCGATTTTTGGTAATGCTCAATGGGCAATGCGTTGAATCAGGTCCCACCGATACCATTATGAATCATCCACAGCACCCCTATACGCAACGTTTGTTAAATGTTTTTAAAAAAGATCCTTCTCCGCACAAAAAAATAGGAGGTTCTTTATTAGAACTTAAAAATTTTTCCACCCATTATGGAAAGGTTCATGATTTAAATATGACAGTCTATCATGGGGAAGCTGTAGGCTTAATGGGGCCCAGCGGCATTGGGAAAACAACTCTTGCCCAAAGTATTTTAAGGCTGATGCCATCTGGTGGAGATATTTTGTTTAAAGGCATCAATTTACAAGGTCTTAATTTCAAAAAAATGAGACCTTTTCGCCCATTAATGCAAATGATTTTTCAAGATCCTCTGAGTTCTTTAAATCCCAGATTTTCAATTCAAGAAAGCTTAGAAGAAGGTTTATTGATTCATTTCAAGAATTTATCTCAAAGTGAAAGGCAAACAAAAATTGATACCATTCTTGAACAAGTTTTGCTCCCCAAAGATATTTTAAATCGATATCCGTACGATTTGTCAGGTGGTCAAAGGCAACGCATTTGTATTGCAAGAGCATTAATTTTAAATCCATTGTTATTGATTTTAGACGAACCAACATCATCATTAGATTATTCTGTTCAAGGAGACATCTTGAACTTACTTAAGGATATTCAATCAAAAAATGATATTAGCTACATCTTTATTTCTCATGATCAAAATGCCGTGGACGTGCTGTGTGATCGTGTCATTCATTTGATTTGAGCAGGTTTGTCTTCATAATTTAAAATTTTTTGCCATATCTCTCCGCCTTCTTTAAATTTTTCCTTTAGTTCCAATCCTTTACCATCCAAAACATTAAAAATAATGTCTTTTAAGAGATCGCATTTAAATATCAGCCATAAGCATGGATGTTTATCATATGGTACCGGAATTAAATCTGGTTCAGAGCGCTTGTGTTGATGACAAATTTCCATCAAATCATCTTCACAAGATTCGCTGTCTAATTTATTGTTTTTTGCATAAAAACAATAAATAGGTGCGTCCGGTGACAACCCTTCAAGAGGGTGTTGTTGAAGAATTGGAAAAGATAGTTTTTGTTGATTGACCAAAAAACCTGGCCATTTCATTAAAATGATCTGCGGATCAAAAGATAAAATTTCACTCACTCTCATATCCCTTGAAAAAGCCAAAGCCGCGTAGCCGCCCATACTTGTTCCATAAGAAATCACGCGTTTAAATTCATAATGTTTTTTTAATTCACTGACCAAAAAACAGATCACATCCATATCTTTGGATTGGTACCAATCCAATTGAGAATTTCCAACATAACAACAATTAATTTTTCTGGGGTGAAAAAAATTGCGCCCCCATGAACAACGCTCTTTTAAATTATTCGGTCTGATGTCACCGACTGCGGCAAAAGATATAAAAAGCGCATCTTTATAAGGGCTGTCATCGTATGCAGAAAAACATAAACCAGCATTTTTTCCATGAAATAAAAAATGATCCTGGACATATTTTTTTTCTTGATCAATAAAAGACATGTGGGCAGCCGCGTCTGAATATTTTTCAGGCAATACTGGTATTTTAATCTTTTGCGTATCATCAAGGGTACTTTCTATGCCAACGCAATAAAACCACCTCAATACAAAATATAAAAAATTTTTTTTCATCATAATAAAATCCTTTTACAAATAACACCCTGTTTAAAATTCGTTAATTTGAGAGCTTTAAACGTATTTCTTTTCCTAAATTTATTATAATTTTTTAAAAGTT
>JALRGP010000010.1:7100-16893 GCA_023259685.1 Alphaproteobacteria bacterium
AATGAATGAGAAAACTAATGTCACTGGTGTGAAAATTTTTCAATAATCTCCCCTAAAGTCTTGAAATCATCGTCAATGAAAGTTTGTTCATGGCTGTGTTGTGATAAAAATGGAACAATATCTTTTTGAAATGCGATGGCCTTATCAACCTCTTTTGAATGGCCCTCTTGATAAGCGCCAAGCCTGACTAAGTCTTCAATATCCTCATAGGTTGATATATAATTCTTAGCTTGTTTCACAAGTTGGTAATGCTCTGGTTTTTGACAATGGGGCATTGTCCTTGAAATGCTTTTTAAAATATCAATGGCTGGGAATCGTCCTTTGATCGCAATGTGGCGAGATAAGATAATGTGTCCATCTAAGATACCTCGTACTGCATCCGCAATGGGCTCATTATGATCATCACCGTCCACCAAGACCGTCACAAAAGCGGTGATATTTCCTTTGCCCTCTTCTCCGGGGCCAGCGCGTTCTAATATTTTAGGGAGTTCAGCAAAAACAGAAGGAGGATATCCTTTCACTGTGGGAGGTTCCCCAACACTCAATCCAATTTCACGCATGGCCATTGCAAAACGTGTGATTGTATCCATTAAACACAAAACATTCATTCCTTGGTCACGAAAATATTCAGCAATTGCCATGGTGGAATAAGCAGCTTGACGTCTCATTAAGGGTGTTTCGTTGGACGTTGAGACGATCATAATGCTGTGTTTTAAACCTTCTTCCCCTAAGGTATCTTCAATAAAATCCCGAACTTCTTTACCACGCTCTCCAATCAGGCCAATCACACACACATCAAAAGATTGCTGGCGCGCCAACATTGACATCAATGTTGATTTTCCAACCCCTGAGCCTGCAAAAATTCCCATTCTTTGTCCTTCACAACAGGTTAAAAATGTATTAATCGCTCGGACACCCACGTCAATGGGTTTTTTAACCTTTTGCCGTAAAAAAGATGAAGGAGGAACGTTGTGGATGGGGATTGGTGTTGCTCCTGGTGCCAACGATCCTTTGTCATCAATAGGCTCAAATAAAGCATTTAAAACACGTCCCTTCCAAGATTCATCGGGATAAACACATGAAGGTTGATTTTCAAAAAACACATGATCACCCGGATGAATCCCGTGGCTTGAATGATATGTCATGATAAAGGCTTTGTATGCGTCAAAACCCACGACTTCTCCATATATTTTTTGCTGATTGCATTGAATATAACATTGACTGCCTATAGACACGGCAGAACTATCAATGCGAACCGCAATTGATAAACCTTTGACGCTGTCAACAAACCCAATCACGTTGTGAGTAGGAATTTGATCAATTGCCCTGAGGACGTGATCTAAAGATATGGTCAATCTTTAAATTATTTGATAATAATTTAATTACATTGTAACGCAAATATAATTAAAACAGAGGTTTCAACCAGAGCGAACGCATCTTAATTTTACATAAAAATTGTGTAAAATAGGATAAGTGATGGGTGATGCTGCATCGTTTTCTCTGTATCTGAAAACTATCAAAAGATTGTTTAAACACATAACAGATTCAAGAATAGAGTTCTTTCAAAACCTTTTTTGGATAGAGAAATGCTAGGCGCCCACGAAGCGCAGAACCGAAGTCTTACTATGCAAGTAAATGAGGATTCGAGCATCGGAGCAACGCGAAGACTCTCATTAAAAAATGAGTTTAGAAAGAGATCTATTAAAATTGACCGTAACTTTTCATGCTTAGACCTTGTTTAATGACAGCAATTTTCATGATTTCTGCTGTTCTTCTTAAGGCGTTGTTAGTGTGGTAACAAGTGTTTTTAACTCTTGCAGTGTTGGATCAGTTGACCCAATAATGTGGTTATATAAACTAAGCCACGTAGGATATTTTAAATTCGATGCAGGCGTTAAAAATTCGCTCAAATACACATCTTTATCCATGATATGATGAATTTGGATGTAACGTTTTCCATCACAGTGGATGTCTAATAACATACTATATGGTTGTAATAAAAGATCTTTTCTTTCCAATATATTGCCATCTGATTTTAAAATATGATGGGTGTTGCCAGAAAAAAATGGATATGCTTCTTCAGTCGTTGCTTTGTCAATATGAATAACCACGCCTTGTGATGGATAAGACATACCTTTCAAAGGTGATCCTGCCAATGGTTGTAGATGAATCTCCACGTTTTTAGTAATGGATGTATCAGGTTTAAGCTCTTTGGCTGTGTCATAAATTTTTTGAATTTCTTGGATGGAAAACACTTGGGCTTGTGGTTTGATTGCCAAGTCTTGAGTGGTTTGTTTGTCTTCTGCAATTTCTTGTTGGCTAATATTTTGCATAACAAAATAAAGTTCATCAACATGACCTTGAATGGCTAATTTTTTCAAAATTTTGTCGTGTTGATCATTGGGAATTCGTCTAATGATACATTGAGGCACATTTATCCCAAAATAATAAGATGATATGATTGTCACATTTGGCAGTCCTGGAACAAATTCAGCTGATGCGTAAGATCGCGTATTGGTGAAGTCACCAAATCCATTTCCTGGTACGTATCTATGATCTGGCTCTGTATTTTGATTAATGGGCCTGTCAGGAAAGATGGGATTCAGTGGTTCCATCCCTGTTAAAAGCTGTAGTGGCATGACAACTGCCCAAAACACATGTGAAAATTTCATAAGTTTAAAGACTTAAAGTTTCTATCATTTTTATAGTAACTTTAAAAAGTTAAACAATTATTAATAAACCAGCAAATTTTTTATCCAAAAAGATCTTGAATTTTAATTTTCTTGATGTCATCAAAATAATAGACTTCTTTCTAAACTCATTACTCATTTTCTAATAAGAATTGCGGGGAAGAAAATTTTTTATTTGACCGAGATCTTTTTTGTCGGAGCCATTTTTAATATATTTTCAATCGATGCCACACATTTATCCAAGATGTCGTTGACAATGATATGTTTGTAATGATTTTGAAAACTCATATGATAATCGTATTCTGCCATACGTGAATCAATAATATGCATTGAATCTTGGCGATCAACAAGGCGTTTTTTTAATATATTTTTTGACGGTGGAATAATAAAAAAACTTTCAATATGATCATACTGATCTTTGATATTTAAAAAACCTTCTCCGTCAATCAATAACAAAGGCCACAGACCTTTTTTTAAAGTACTTTCAATAAAGTTAAATGGTGTTCCATAAAAATAATTGTATACTTGAACTGTTTCTATAAAGAAATTTTTATCTTTTTTTTGAAAAAATTCATCTTCCGATACAAAATGATAATCTATACCATTTTTTTCTCCTGCTCTTGGAGGACGTGTCGTGTATGAAATGGATCGTTGCATATAATGAAATTTATCTTGTAAATATCCAGCGATAGTGGATTTCCCCCCTCCTGATGGAGATGACAACACAACAACAGGCAATGATTATTTTTTTTAAGAACTTTTAAAATTTTAACAATTTTTAATCATCTTTCAAAATTTTAAGCATGCCCTTTCTTTGACACATAAAATGGAATGCCACATACCATCAAAGCACATCCAACCAATATTGATTTTATTCCAGAAACCGCAATCATCGTGAAACAAAAAACAATACCTAACACTGGTATGATTTTTCCTTTTAATATTTTCAAATAAGCAGCACACGACATAAAATATACAACAAGAAAAATCACCGATGCTGTTTCAATAATACTTTCCATTTGTTTAAATAAATTGGGTGATGCGCTCATAAAAATAAGAGGAATCATTCCTATAGAACTGAGTAAAATTGATGCATAAGGCGTACCTTTGGTATTTTTTCTTTGGAATATGGGGTGGAAAAATCCTGATCTTGAGGCGCCATATCCAATTTCGGCACTGATTAATATCCAATTATTAATGCATCCCATGCATACAATGGCCCCAATCACAGGCATCATCCATTGATTGTGAAAAATTTTTTCAAAAGCAATGGCATAAGGAACTGCCGATCCTAAAATGTCACCTGTTGGAATTTTTAAATAAAAACTAAAACTATTAATCATGTATAAAATGGCAACAAAGCTTGTGCCAATCATAATCGCCAAAGGAATATTTTTAGAAGGATTTTTGACCATATTGGCCGGGGAAGTTGCACTTTCAACACCAATAAATCCCCAAAATGTTAAAAACGTCCCTTGCATCAAACAGGTGCTCCAAGGCATATCAACAGAAACAGAAGAAGAGATATCGATGGTCGGTAAAAATAAGAGTATACTTATAGGAATGATTAAAATTGGTAAAATTTTTAGAATCATTAAACAAATATCAATCTTTGAAAAAAACTTTGTTCCCATCAAATTGATGCAGACAAAAATTGAAAACACAAAAATTTCCCATGCCACAATGTGGTCTGGATAGGGCAAAAATGGCTTAAGATACGCAACCGTTGTAATAACCAAAATTAATGTGCTAATCCACGACACCATCCAATAGGCAAAAGCCATAAAAAAACCAATTTTTTCCCCAAATGCTTTTTGAATATAAATATGTGGGCCTCCTGCTTCTTGGGATGTTTTAGACAAATTAGCAAAAAGTAATGCTAATACCATGGCTCCGCCTGCGCTAAAAACCCATCCCATTTGCCCCCAAAAACCAAAAGGAACCAGTGCTGTGGGGCGTGTCATAATACCCGCTCCGATTTGAGCACCTAACACAATGGATAATAATGTCCAAAAGCCAATATTTTTACAAGACATAATATATTCTATTTTTTTGTGTATTTCCATAAAAAACAAGGCGGGAAATGTAGAAAATACATCCCCACACATTCTTGTTTAATGGTTTTAATTTGATGAATGGGGGAGAAAATACTGTATGTGGCATGCAAAACAAAACCTTTATCACTTAAAACATTTAATGCGGCATTTATTAAACATTCTCTTTCTGACAAAGGCATGTACATTAAAGGAACTTCTGATATGATGCAATCAACGTGCCCAATCCAATCAGATGGGATCATGGCATCCAAATTTTTAACATCCCCGGTGACAATTTTGGCATCAGGAAATTTTGATTTTAAAAAAATGGATAACTCAGGATCTATCTCAATTCCAATAAAATTTTGAGACTGGTGATGATCTAATATGCATTGGGTTACCCGTCCAACACCTGATCCAAATTCCAATACTTTACCATTTGATGGTATAAAAGTTGTGATCCAGCGGGATAAACGTTCTCCAAATGGCAAAAAGGTTCCCAATTGGGAAGGTGATTTCAACCATCTTTTGAAAAACAGTTTATAATCAGAAAACATTTTTTATTGTAAATTTTTTATTTTATTATATTATTTATTCCTATGTTCAACAACCAGTTGTATAGGGGGTGACACAGGGGGATCATTAATCAAACTAGTCTATTACCTGTCATTGAAGTGGTTTTACTATGTCACGAATTTTGACAAATGAAAAAAATTGTACGCATCCATCATCAAAATCGACGCACCTATTCATTTCCCAACAGTTCTTCTAATTTATCTTCAACGTTTGCCCCTTTCCCCAAAAAAGCATCATCTAAAAAAAAGATCGGGGTAAAATTAAATGACCCGGGAACATTTTTTTTGTAACCACTCATCTTTCCCGTAATATCGTAATCTTTTATATATTTTGATATTTTGAATACATTTTTAATCAATGATTGTTTTTGGTGATACGCTAAATCTGGATTTAAAAATGGAGGATTTTCTTCCATTAAAAATAACTTTAAAAACATATATTCATCATTTTCATCGGTCAAATTATGGGCATCATCATATTTTTCTAAAATATTTTTTTTCTCTTCAATAGAGTATTGATCTTGATAAGGTCGTATCCATGTGTATTGGTATTCAAGGAAAAACTTTAAGGTAGTAAAAGGATTTTTATGACTAAAGATAATTTTTGCAATTTCCATATCAATGAAATTTAATGGATTTAAAATAATGGTGATTCCTAAATCGGGATATTTTTCTAAAATACCAGGAAGCGTTCTGTTGACGAAATGATAACAATGACCACATGACGGCGCCAATATTGCAACCAATGTATTGTTTGCCTTTAAAGCCCCTAAATGAATCGAAAGGGGATTGTTGTATTCATAAGAAATTTTTTGTTTTTTAGCGGTCATAATTTTTGGTTTCGCATCAACTCCAAACCATCCGCATGCAATCATTATTAAAATTTTTAGCATTTCATCACATCTTTTTTATATAAAAATGGATGAATAGCGTCCTGGGATGAATCAAAAGGTTCATCATCTTCTTCGATCACAATATAGGGCGATTCCCCAGGACCACCGCAATAATCATTGAATTCCAATTCTATATCTTCATTCATATTGATCAATATTGCACATAAATAAAGGAACATTTTTCATATCTGAATCAATCTTTTAATAAAACAGTACCCATTAAATATGAATAAATAGTTAATTTTTTATCCCTTAAATAACAATAAATTTAAAATCACATACGCATATCTTTTTGAAAATTATATCATCTTTACCGTTAAAAATTATACGGAAAAATTTTTCAAACTATTTTCGATCGAGTATCATTAAAAAAAATATATGAAAAAGCCTATGTCTCAATCATTTTTTCAAAACAAAAAAATAGGCGGCATTTTTCTGATTGCCGGAACAACGGTTGGCGCTGGAATTTTGGGATTGCCTTTAGCGGCTTCCATGATTGGACTATGGCCATCAATTTTGATCATGATTGGCATTTGGTTGTTAATGTATAAAGGTGGAATCGTTCATCAAGCAATTAATTCAAAAGGACACACCCTTACAGATATTTTAAAAAAAGAGTTTGGAAAGCCCCTTGAAATATCAGGAATTTTGACACTTTATGGGCTTTTTTATGCTCTTTTATGCGCGTACATGACAGGTGCATCCTCGGTGATTGTTCAGGCTTTACCAAATTTTAGTGAACAAATCATTCAATTCGCATTCACATTTTTGTTGGGTGGAATGATGATGGTGGGCATGAATAGTCTTGATCGTGTCAATCGTTTGTTATGTATGCTCAAAGCAGGGCTTTTTGTCGTTTTTGCAGGATGTCTATTTGTTTTTAAACCGATTCATACATCTTTAAATCCTCATGTTCATGTCTCTTTTTCATCAATTGCACAAACGATGTCGATTTTTTTTTACCTCTTTTGGTTTCCATGGCAGTCTTCCTTCTGTTTTTCAGTATGTGGATCAAAAAGACCATCGCCGTGTTATTTTATGGGGTAGTTTAATTCCATTTTTTTTCTATGTTATTTGGTTATTTGTATCTTATCCACCGCAAACGTTTTCAAATTTGGGTGATTTTATTAATTTTTTAAGCACACAAACAGGTGCACCCTTTCTGGGTGCATTTTTTAAAATTTTCACAATTGTGAGTTTGATGACATCATTTTTGGGCGTCAGTATAGGGCTGTATCACATGGCATCCGTTCATTTCCCCACATCCCCATTACTGCTGACTTTTCTTCCTCCTATTTTTTGTGTATTCGTTTTCAAAAATAGCTTTTTGGTGGCTTTATCATGGGCGGGAATGGCGTTAACCTTATTGGCTATTTTATTTCCATCAATGATTTTTATTAAAAGGCATGGATGGAATTTATCAGCAGCTGTTTTATTGGGATGTGGTCTATTTATGGTATTAATAACATGCCCTCTTTTGGGTTAAAGCTCATATTTTTTTAATAATGCATTAATATTTTGTTAATTTTTAATCGTTACAATACATGAAAATTGAATAATTTGATCATCGATTGATTGTATTTTTGATATTAATGATGCCATTAGTTGGATGTGGATGTTTATCTGACTTTAAGCCAAAAAGTGAAAAAATTTTAACTAAAGATTGGGCAAAACGATGTGACGCCCCCACCCCCCAAAAAAAAGTTTACGCTTATCGTACTTTGGGAAAATGTCGTTTTGTCAAAAATCCTTTATTAAAACAGGATGATCGTTTGGTTGAGTGCCGTTAATGCTGATTACACGTATTCCTCCCATCAGATTGTCCAATATAAAAAAGGCTGTTAAAGCATCGTCTTATGAAAAAACAACGGCAACACAACAAACAAGTACCGTGTCTTTGCAAGTCAACACGCCTCATTCACCAAAAGAGGTTTTGGATTATGTTTTAAATCTTATGGAAGGTCTGCAAAAAGATCTGCTAAACAAAAAAAAACTTCAAGACATATTGGATGATTACCAATCTATTTTATTGCCACATTTTCCTCGTCACGATCCAATGATTGAACAATTGATACATGAAGCATATACTAGATTAAGAATTGAAATTTTAAAATTATCATTAAAATCTTCCAAATAAATGTCCAATTCTTATGTTAATAATTTTTTAATAATTGATAGTGTACAAAAATACATGAAGCGTTTAAAATTTCATTTTATCAATGAAACTTTTTGTAAGGGAAAAAAATGTTCATAACAAAATTATTACTATTAGCGGTTATTTTTTCAAACACATATTGCGTTGATCATTCAATGTCTGTAATAAAATGGCAACAGGGAGGCGAATTATGCTCCCGTGATAGAGGCATGGAATTTACAGGAGGAGCTTGGTATTATTCTAAAATTAATTACAGTTCATATCATGCGTGCGCAGATACATGGCCATATGAAAAGTTAGAAAATCATTTTCAACAAACCACAATGCGATTTGCAATGGCCAAAACAGGATGGGTATGGTTTGATTTAACTGATCAAAAAAATACTTTAGATTCTCAATTAAAATCCGATTTCTATTTTCCGATTTCTATTTTAGGAACTTTGCATCCGCCAGCTTACTCAATCAAAATCTTTTTAACTGGTATGATATGATCGCACAAAAACACAATTTAAAAGGATTTTCTCATGTTTTTAAGAATTTAGAAGCAGAGAAAACAAAAGAGCTCATTGCTTCTTTGAGCATCTATCAACAGGAATTGTATTCTTGTTTGTGCACAATAAAGCCATTGCAAACTTTGGGTGCATATTATCAAAAATTAAAAATTCTTTAAGAAAAAACAACAATCAATAGAGGCCCTCTTCTCAATCTAACAGACAGCGTTGAAAGTTGGATTGATGGAATGATTATACAAGTATGCGATATACTATCCAAAAATTTACTATTTTTAGGAGACTTTTTTAATTTTAATGATTTTGATCGAGATATTAAAATGATTGAGATACCTCAAGATCTTCAAGAACTGCTGAAAAAATTAAACTTAGATTATCCTCTGTAGTCACTGACACGAAGGTTGTTGCGTATGTTTATCCTTAGAGATTGCATAGGTGTACATATTGAAGCAAAATTCATCTTCTTTTGAGGATTTCTCTAAGGCCCATCTATATATACTATGAGGTCTATGATTCAAACCATATATTTAAAAAAAAATCTCCCACGTTAATAATTTATTAACTTTTGAGGATCTATAATGACGTCATTGTTTCACTTTGAACTGATTGTGTATGAACAAACATTGGCACTACGAAGACATTGTCAAATTAAGATTATTATTTTTGCAAGGACATCATATTAAAACCATTGCAAAAGAATTGGGACGAACCGTGACGGCCCTCAACAAAGCCATTTCAAGATTTGGCATGCGTGACCATGGGCCTCAATCTATTGAAGAGGTTAAAACATTAACATATTACATGTCTTTAGAGATTCGTTTGAAAAAAGCATCCCTTAAAACTGTGCAACCTCAAGGCGTTGAATTTAATGTGGTTATTGATTTTTTAGCCGATCAAGGTATTCTCATTCAATACATTAATGGGTCTTACGTATG
>JALRGP010000110.1 GCA_023259685.1 Alphaproteobacteria bacterium
GTCAGTCAATTGAATTTCTCCACCAACACCTTTTTCTTTGTGTAATAGATCATAAAAAATCGATGGATCTAAGATGTACCGTCCTACGATGGCCATGGTGGATGGTGCCATGCTGGGATCTGGTTTTTCAACAACGCCACTGGCCCGAACCATTTTTCCCTCGATCAATTGAGGTTGGATAATCCCGTATCGTTTTGTGTCTTCCCTGTCTACATTCATCAAAGCCACCATATTACCACCTTTGTAATGGTGAATCATTTGTCCTAAACAGGGTTGATTAGATACGATCAAGTCGTCGGCCAGGATGACGCCAAAGGGCCGATCTCCCACAAAATGGCGTGCGCACAAAATAGCATGTCCTAAACCAAGTGGTTCTTGTTGGCGAATAAATACAGCGTCTCCGGTGTCCAAATGACAATCTTTAATCAACTGTAATTCTTTTTCTTTTCCATTTTTTTGCAGAAAATCTTCTAAAAATAAATAGCGGTCAAAATGGTTTTCGATGGCTTCTTTGTCTTTTGACGTGATAAAGATGAACTTTTTAATACCTGCGGCTTTGGCTTCTTCAACCGCATATTGAATTAGTGGTTTGTCCAAAACGGGTAACATTTCTTTGGGAATAGATTTTGTGGCCGGTAAAAATCGTGTTCCAAGTCCCGCAATGGGAAAGACGGCCGTATCGATTGCATGCATCATTTACACTCCTTTAAATATGTATTGCTTTTCCGTGAGAATTTAAAACACTTTCATGAATCATCTCACTGAGGGTGGGGTGAGGAAATACCGTGTGGATAAAGTCCACATCAACGCCTTCCATGTGTTTTGCAACGGAAAAGATTGAAATTAATTCACTGACATCACCACCAATCATATGGGCCCCGATCAGTTCTCCCGTTTCATCATCAAAAATGGTTTTGATCATGCCGTCTTGGTGATCCATAGCCAAAGCTTTTCCGTTTCCATGATAAGGAAATCTACCAATTTTTAATTTCCTGCCTAAAGTTTTGGCTTTATCCTCACTGAGGCCAATACTGGCAATTTGAGGTAAAGAATAAACGCACCCCGGAATTTTTTTTGTGTCTAATGGTTGAACGCTGAGCCCTTTGATATGCTCAACGGAAATAATTCCTTCGTGGGTTGCTTTATGGGCAAGCCAAGGAGCCCCACACACATCCCCAATCGCATAAATGGAAGGATCTTTTGTTTGCATATAACCATTCGTCACGATAGATCCACGTTCAATTGTGACTTTTGTTCTTTCCAGTCCAATATCCTCAATGTTTGCCTCAATACCAATAGCAACAATCATCGCATCGGCTTGTAAAATTTCTGACCCTACATGGCATGTGACACCGGCGTCTGTGGCTTCTACTTTGTTTAATTGAGAAGATGTTTTAATGATGATGCCTTGTTTTTCAAATATTTTTTTTGCCATAGCAGAAATTTCTGAATCTTCTTGTGGTAAAATAGACGCTTGGACCTCAATCACAGTGACTTTTGTTCCAAAAGTATTATAAAAACTGGCAAACTCCATTCCAATGGCGCCTGATCCAATAATCACAAGGCTTTTTGGGAAAAATGGTGGCAGTAGAGCTTGCTTCGATGTCCACACACGTTCATGATGTGGTATCAATGGTAACATCCGAGAACGGGCACCCGTTGCGATAATAATAGATTGTCCTTTAACCTTTTCACCGTTAACGGAAATTGTTTGGCTGTCTTCAAAACGACCATGACCGGATATAACGTTCACTTTGTTTTTTTTAAGTAATCCTTCTACGCCTTTCCTGAGTTGATCAGCAACACGTCGAGACCTTTGAATCACATCATCAAAATTATATGTATAATTCACCTTAAATCCAAATGTATCACCATGATCCATCATATGTTTGATGTGTGCACAATGTAGCAAAGCCTTTGTTGGAATACATCCAAAGTTTAAACACACCCCTCCCAAATGCTGTTTTTCAATAATAGTTGTTTTTAAACCCATTTGCGCAGCCTTGATAGCCGCCACATATCCGCCAGGGCCAGCTCCCAATACAACAACGTCGTTCATTATAATATTTTGATTACTCACTTAGAAAAATCATATCATCTAAATAAGAGCGATTAAAATTTAAGTTGATCTATGAAGAAAAGAGCTCTATCACAGCGGTTTTTATTGGAGACAGAAGACTTTATTAGCGTGAAATTTTTTTTGGCTCTTACCCAAAACGGGTGGGTAAAAGAGGATTGACGCGACTCAAATTGAGTTTTCCAGTAAGAAGAAAAGTCATGGTATAAAAATGCTGCCGTCCATACCCTCTTGCCTTACGTTTAGTAGCCTGAACAATTGAATTTAATCCTTCCAAGATCCCATTGTTAATGATTTTTAATACCTGTTAAATATGATTACACAGTTAAAGCAGCTTTTTTCATAGGTTCTAAATCACAATTCAACACCCAAGATAGCCAAATATCCAAGAAACGTGAGAATGTCTATGCGTCTTGTGCTTTATAAATTTGTGCAAATGTTTCTCGCATACGAAGGGCTTCCATAGATTTTAAATCACACTACCCCTCACTTTTTAAAAAGCATTTTGAGGAATAAAAATATTTAAGTTCATTTAATAAAAAGCAATTAAAT
>JALRGP010000111.1 GCA_023259685.1 Alphaproteobacteria bacterium
ATTCATGATCTTTTGGTGAAGGATATGGAAAAAATATCTCTTTTGGGACGAGCGAGATTGTCATGTGAACGCGTTCTTGAATTCATGAAACATTCACCTCAGGTCACAGTTTCTGTTGTTGAAAAGACATTGGGAATGAGCGCTCCAACTGCTAGAAGCGCACTTAATCATCTGCAATCACTTGGGATATTGACGCAGATCAGTTGTAAAAAACGTGATAAAGTTTATGTCTACCGCCGCTACCTCGATATTTTAGAAGAAGGAGCGGAGCCGTTGTCTTATTGTTAATTCTGAGCCGTCCAAAGATAAGACAAAGGAACCGCATAAATGTGTTCATCAATAGGTAAAATTTCTGTGCCACGATACAAAATAACACCTGCTTTAAATTGTGGGTGTTGTTTCATGGAGATCAAGGATGTTATGTCTTTATGTGAAAAGCGGGAGGCAGCTTTCACTTCTATGCCGACGATATCGCCGTTTGATTTTTCTACGATAAAATCGATTTCCTGCCCTGATAACGTTCTGTAGTGAAACAATCTAAGGGGTGTATGGTGGTACGAGATTTGTTTGCTCAATTCATTCATCACAAAATTTTCAAGAACATGATCAAATAAATTTGGATCTGATGATGTATCTCTATGTAAAATTGATTCGATCAAAGCTGTGTCATTGAGAAAAACCTTATCAGATTTACTCAGCCGCTTTCCAATATTTTGAAACCATGGGGGCACAGGGCAAAATAAATAGGCCATGTCTAATAAACTGAGATAGCGTTTTAGTGTTGTGTGAGGAACACCCAAAGATCTCGATAAATCTGTCACATTTAACAGGCCACCCACACGGGTTGCCAGTAAATTTAAAATATTGGGTATGTCTTTTAATCCTTCAATATTGGATAAATCCCTAATATCTTTGCTCAAAATTTGTTCTAAATATGATTGAAACCATTGTTGTCTTTCTTGGGGAGTGTCGTATAAAACCGACAAAGGATAACCTCCCTTTTGAACACGTTCATTCAGATCAGATATATAAAAAGACCGTCCGGAAATGCTTTGATTAAAAAGATGATCTAAAAAACAAGAGGGTTGTCCAAGTATTTCATCTTGGGACAGGGGCCATAAGGTGTATATGATCATGCGGCCTGCCAATGAGTCTTTCACATCTTTTAACCTTAAGACGTTGACGGATCCGGTTAAAATAAACTGCTGTGGGATTCTTTTGTCATCAACCAACATTTTAATCGCTAAAAAAAGATCTGGGCACCTTTGTACCTCGTCAATAATCAGTGGTTCTTTCGATAGACGAATAAAGTTGAGAGGATCTTTTTGAATGATCGATAACATTTGAGGATCATCAAGGGTTAAGTAACGGTGTGTATTGGAAAATATTTTTCTGACAAGAGTGCTTTTCCCCACCTGCCGTGCACCATTCAGCAAAACGACAGGCATGGTCGTTTTTTTTAAATGATCTTCAATAAAACGAGTGTACATGAATGATAATGATGGTTGGTGTTAATATATTTTACCATTTAATGGTGGAAAAACCACCACTCAGTGGTGAAATTTACACCACTTTCATGTTCCATACGTTCAAGCAACACGTATTCATGTAAAAAATTCTTTTTAAAAAGTGAAGTGTAGTGTTGGTTGTAATGGGTGATCGTGGACGATCAACCGGTTCCACCCAAAAGTCCAATTGTTCTCATTAATGGGGTGCGATTAAAAGTGGGAGCAAGGACGAACGTATCTTAATAAAGAAAGATTATTTAATTTTTTATCCATTGAAATATTAAAAACCATTCAAAATATCAATATTCCACTATCATTTTTTGTCGTTCCCGTGGAAACGGGAACCCAGTTTATTGACATATCTTCATATAAATCCTTTCGATAACGTTTCATTGTATGTGACTGGGTTCCCGCCTTCGCGGGAACGACAAAGAGGAGGAGTGCGGAAAGGAAAAGAATAAAGAATTTGATCGCTAGCGAGCGATACAAAAATTTAGATACGTTGGCACTGTACTATCCCCCACTTTTAATCGCACTCCAGTGACGTTGAGTGTGTATCCATGAAATATTAATATGATATATTAATATTGTGAGGTTTTTTAAAAAAATAAATGATGTGGTTTGATCGCCATTTACAAAATATGCCCCTCTTATTCTAAGGCGATGACTTCCTGCTGGAGGAGTACATGCCAAACTTATTACGAAAGAGGATGAGGCGTTGATTTGACCAGAAGTAAACCCTGAGCCAATTGTTCCAATAGTGTAACCAGTTCTTTCTGAAATATCAAAAATACCGTCGTCATTATAGTCAATCCAAGCTGCATATACTTGTGCATAAGCTCCTGCATAAACCTCACAGACGTAAGAAGTACCGGCTTGAAGTGTGGTGGTTAGGTTAGGATTATTAGTGTAGTTGTTGTAAAACGCTGTGCAAGCAGTACCGGAATTGTTATCCAAAGTGTTTAATACCACTCTGGCGATAAGATCTCCCAAAGAACAACCACTGCTTGAGGTAGGAATGCAATAACATTCCGTTGGAGGATTTTGACCAACTAACACGGGTATACTCGTACCTGTACCACCCGTGGCACAGGCAATTTGCAGGCGG
>JALRGP010000112.1 GCA_023259685.1 Alphaproteobacteria bacterium
ATTTAATTGCTTTTTATTAAATGAACTTAAATATTTTTATTCCTCAAAATGCTTTTTAAAAAGTGAGGGGTAGTGTGGAATACAATATAATACAATGATTAAAAAATAGTTAATTTTTGATCACAAAAAGTTGAAAATAGGTTCATTAAGCATCGCATGTTTTATTTGTATGTTAAAATCAATCTATAATCTCTATCAAAAAAAACAACCGCTTTGAGATTTTTTTTAATATTTTTTTCAATAAGTTATCTTGCCTCAGAGCCTGTGTCTGTTTCTGCTCATCATTTTTTATATCAGCGTCATCTTGGAAAAATCACTGCTTCTGGTAATGTCCAAGTGTATTACAAAGGACGATTGTTAAAATGCGATTCTTTATGTTTATGGTTACGTAATAATACCACCGTTGCGAAGGGGCGTATCCAAATTTTTGAAAAAGATATAAAATTAAAAGCCGATCACATAAAATTAACAAAAGATTTAACCGAAGGTTTGATTGAAAAATTTAAAATTATCTTTAAGGACCATGGGATATTATCAGGGGATCACATAAAACGAATAGCAACCGGAAAAAATCATCTTGTTAATGGTTCCTTTACTTCCTGTCATTTAGATCATCCCACATGGGCATTAACAGCCGAAGAAATTATCCATGATGAAGAAAAAAAAGATATTGAATTAAAAAAAGTTTCTTTTTATTTTAAAGGACAAAAAATCATCACATTACCATTATCCATTCATTATCCGGACCCAAGAGTGCGCTACAAAAATGGTTTTCTTGCACCATCATTTGGGCGTAATACAAAAAATGGCTATTTTATGACAACTCCATATTATATTAATTTTTCTCCTTATCATGATTTGGTTATTACACCATTTTTATTAACAACAGAAAATCCTATGATTGTCCTGGATCATAATTTCCGCCATGCACGTTTTGATGTAACATCATTTTTAAAATCAAATATCGTCAAACCTTCCAATCGATCTCAACAACAAAGATCATATCAATATTATTTAACAAGCAAAGGTTCGATTGATGTGTCTTCATCAACATTATTAATTTTTGATATTAATCGTGCCAGCACCATGGATTATGTGAATGGTTATTACTATAATGAAGATCAAATTGTATATCAAAAAACATCGATACTTCCAACCAACATTAAACTGATTCATTTTAAAGATCATGGATTTATGACGCTTGATACGTTACATTCAAAAACATTTACTCCCTCCAAGGCGGCACAAGTTTATCCGTCATTATCTTTTTTTCATCATAAAGATTTTTTTAACATTGAGGGGCAATGCACCTGGATGACAAGGGGGGAAAGTTTTTTTGATCAATGCTTTCAGGTAACAAGACCCCAAAAAATGGGAAGATTTTATATAAAACCTATTGCGTATTATCCTTATGTCACTTCCCATGGTGTTTTTATTCAAACATCGATTGGCTGTGAAAGTTCTTATTATCATTTAAACACCAATCAATCGTTTCAACATTATGTATTTTCCCCATTTTTTCACCAGATCATGTCATATCCGGTATCAAAAAATGATTTTATTATTGAACCAACTTTTATTATTCACGTTCAAAAACAATTTAAAAAAAAACCATTATCTACCGTCAATGAAGATTATTTATTTCATGATCTTGATGAAAACAATTTATTAAATAACAGCCGTTTTTACGGCAAAGACGTGATTGATTCTGGTGTGCGTACGATTATGGGAATTCATATGGTATATCATCAATTGGGATTATTTTTTGGAAAAACTATTCCCATCAAATCTCACCAATATATTGATAAATTGTATGTCAGTCGTATATTTTTTGATTTATCGTCGCATGTAAAAACATATATTAAATCTTTATGGTCTCCATCATTAAAATTAAATTTAAATGAAACAGGTTTTAGTTTTACACAAAAACGCATCAGTTTAGACCTATCACATGTGTATACAACTCCTGATCTCAATGAGAAAAAGATTACAACATCACAATTGAATGGCATCATCAAAACACGTGTTTCTGACAATTGGCAAATATCTTATGCGCAAATTTATAATTTAAAAAAGCAAGATAAAAAAGCTGATTTACATCATTTTTTTGGTTTTGAATACAATGACGATGATTCATGTTTGAAGGTGCAATGGGGGATCTTTAAAAGCTCACACGATCAGAATGACTCAGGATTTTTGTTAAAGTTTTCATTGAAATCAATTGGAGATATCCAAACCTTTAATGCCCCTCATTATCCTACACCGCCTTTGGCAAAAAATTTAAAATTTTAGTTGTTGCGCTTTACGAGCGGTGCATAAGAACCAACGAATAAAACAAACATAATCAGCTTCTTTTTGAATATGAAAGCCATCTTTGATACCACAGCTTCATATTGATTTTTATTAAAATAAACGCATTATTTTGATTTTTTTTATCTTTAATAAAATCACATGATTAGTCATAACGCCCCAGCAAAGCTGGGGACTTAAAGGGTTGAGGAGACCTAGAAGACTACAGGGTTAAAATTCACCAGATTCACCCGTAACCTGCGCTATCAAGTTGTTCTTGATTTTTAATGTAAGATCTCATTTGCTCT
>JALRGP010000113.1 GCA_023259685.1 Alphaproteobacteria bacterium
AAAACTTATCAAACTGAAGATATCCCACTGTTACGACAAGCTTTACAAAATCAAAATCTTAGTAATTACTGGTGGTCAATTGGACAAATTTTAAATGACTATGATAAAAAACATCTAAATAACTAAATATTTCTTGCCTTGTTGTCTTGAGCCTGGTTCCTATATCGAAATTTTGACAGTACCGCAGGGGTAGGTACCAGTCAAATAATCAATAGGTCAACAGCACCGTTTTTAATGTATGACCAGCGTGCCTTGTTTGTCTCCAGAACTTTTATCTGTCTTGGGACACAAAGACGTTGGAGATGGTTTTTTACGAAGTCCGTCCGATGATGGAGGCTTTGAACTGTTGGAGCTGTTTAAATTTAAGCGTCTTTCCAGTTCTTCAATTTTTTCATGAGCTTTCTTTAGAAGGGCTTCTAGACGAACTAGGGCCTCTTCTAATTCAGTAATCCTTTTGTCTTTATCGGTCTCAGTCACGTTTGGTTTGTCAAATTGATCTCAAATTTTTTAAATACTAACAGATTATTTTAAATTTGTTGTTTTTAAATCCATTAACCTGCGTAGTTACATTAATTTTAATTATTTATTAATACATTGAGATCACAATAAATTAAAAATAGACATCGCTATCGTTTAACATGCTGTCAAAAATTTTTTGTGAGCCAATATTATATCCCAGGATAGCCATTATTAATCCGGTCCACCCTATTGTTTTGGATCCTTTAAATGACATACCTAAGAGCACCAATTATTTTTTAATTGGGCCGGAAAAAAAAATTCGTGAATGTTTAAAAGGCTCCCACAAGAAAGAATGCGCCATTATTGATGCGACATCCATTGATGATGCCACTCGCATCGCCATTGAATTATTTGATCAAGGACGTATTGATGCCATTCAAAAAGGACATGTATCGACCCATGAATTTTTACAACCTATGATGCGCTCTATCTCAAAACCATGTAAACGAATGAGTCATCTATATGTGATTCAGCTACCCTCGTACCATAAACCCATTATCATCACTGATTCGGTTATGCACATCGCACCGTCATTGGACCATAAAATCCATATCGTTCAAAATGCCATTGATTTTTGGAATTTATTTGAAAAAACTCCTCCAAAAATTGCCGTTCTATCGGCGGTTGGCGGGGTGTCTTTGACTATGCCATCAACGTTAGATGGAGCTATTTTATCAAAGATGTTTCAATCATCAGCCACAATAGACGCTTTGTCGTTGGATTTGGCCTTAAGTCAGTCTTCAAAAGAGACAAAAGGTTTAACTTCTTTGGTATCAGGAGACGCTGACGTATTGATCATGCCCGATTTGAATGCGGCGAATATTTTAATGAAATGCATGTTATTTATGGCACATGGCCAAGGGGCCGGACTTGTTGTTGGGGGACGTATTCCATTGATTGTCACCAGCCGATCCACGGGGACCCAGGGGCGTTTATTCTCTTATTCTTTGGCTCAGGCATATGTTGAACAATTGCGTTGTTTGTCTTAATCCTGGATCATCCAGTTTAAAGGTCAAAATTTTTGACCCAAACGGGCTATGTCTTGATCAATGTACCATCAAAGAACCCGTGACGGATTGGGTATTGCAGCAGGTTCAACGGCGATGTCCCCAAAATGTATCTGCCATGGTGTACCGTTTTGTCCACGGCGGACCTTATCATCACCCGTACCATTTAACACCTCTGAACATGAAAAAACTGGAAGAATTATCAGATTTTGCGCCTCTTCATCAAGACATTTCATTAAGGTGTGTGCATTATTTTTTAAATCAAGATTTAAACTGCGATCATTTTGCTTGTTTCGATACGGTATTTCATGACAAGGCACGAGCTCCCTACCCTATCCCTAAAAAATTTTACACCATGGGCTTTCAAAAATATGGTTTTCACGGCTTATCTTATGAATTTATATCCATCCATATACAAAAAAATTATCCGCATCTCGCGGCCCGCCCTTACATTGTCGCCCATTTAGGAAGTGGATGCAGTGCATGTTTAATTCATGAAGGGCGCAGCCAAGATACCACAATGGGTCTCACACCCTTGGATGGTATTGTCATGAGCACACGATGTGGATCCATTGATCCTGGGGTGGTTTTGGCCATGGTTAAGAAAGGTTTAACTTATGGAGACATAGAAGATGAACTGTACCGACAAAGCGGATTAAAGGCAATGTCTGGGGTGACCGGTGACCTCAGCCAACTCATTCACGATACTAGCCCCGATTCTAAACATGCCGTAGACATTTTTTGTACCAGTGTATGCCAACAGATCGCTCAATTAATGATCTCGTCCCCAATACCCATTCACACCATTGTTTTTACCGGTGGCATTGGCCTTCATTTAACACTGATCACGCAACGCATCAAAGACATGTTGTGTATTCATTATACTATTAAACATGTTTTAACAATTGAAACGGACGAAGAAACGATGATGTTTCATCTTGTACAGATGATGATTGAATCAGAATATAAATTAGTTTAATATACCCAATTAACTTGAAGATTCGGCTTTAACCACGCTCAAGTTATCGTTGATACGGCTATTCATATGTGAAGAA
>JALRGP010000114.1 GCA_023259685.1 Alphaproteobacteria bacterium
CATCAACAACATCAAAGAGGTGAGGATTTTTTTCATCATGTTTGGAGTGTGTTTATTTTGATTTTATCAGTTCTCTCTTCTCTTTTAAAGGGATTTTACATATTGATAAAACGCGCACACTGTTCCATAAATTGGGTCTTTTTCTGTTTTAAAGTACGTCATGCCACATTTTTCCATAACCCGTTGGGACGCTTTATGATCAATTGGGGCGTAGCCAATAATTTGAGGCACGTCAAGATTCTCTTGTGCCCAACTCAATAAAGTTTTTAAAATTTCTGTTGCATAGCCTTTCCCCCAAAATTTTTTATGAAGAACATATCCAACCTCAATGTGACCGTCAGGAAGGAGCCCAAATCCACATCGCCCATAAAAATTTGTTCCCGATTGATCTAAGACAATAAAAGAAGGAATTCGCTGATTTTCATACAAATTCACAAATTCTTGCATTCTTTCCATTGTTTGGATTTCTGTGGCAGTGCCTGTTGGATAGTACCTGCGGACATCTTCGTCTGCATTTAGATCAACCAGGTCTTTCTTATATTTTGTTAGTGTTTCAGTATTTAAAACCTGTAATAAAAGGTGATGTGTTTTTAAAATCATCAATGTTTCCTCTTTTTTAGATTATTATATACTCATTTAGGTCAATTTTTTTGGAATCATTTTTAATGCTAAGTGATGGCAATGCAATTCAAAGCCTTGTTTTAAGTAAGCTTTATGTGCAGCATGTCTTCCATATCCTGTATCCAAATGAATTTCTGCACACGAGCGTTCTCTTGCAATTTGTATGACATAATCTAATAAAGTTTTACCGTATCCCTTACCCCGGTTTTTTTCTTTTGTGATCAAATCATCGATATAGAGAATTTTCCCCCACGCGAGCGTTGTAAGGAAACGAAATCCTATACAGGCGACAACCTCTTCCTCTTCAAAGAAAGCAATGATTTCATAGCCCTCTGCGCGTTGCTCTTTGACCTGGGCCACAAAATTTTCTTTACTTTTTAAATGGGGACGCAATTCCAAAAATGCATCAAATGCCCCGGCAATTTTCTCATCAGTTTTTAATGTTTTGATCATCATAATCTCCCCTTAATATTTTTATCCAACCATTTCACAATATACTCAGGGTATTTTTCAAACCACTCATCGACTTTGCAATATCCTAAACTTGTATCGGTGGTAGAAAAATAAGGTCCTTTTTTGAAAAGCCATATATACAATCCTTTCCAAAAACCCATGCCATAATTGGGGATTTTAGCAGAAAAGTAAGCATCGTCACTAAAAGCGCTATGCTGAACGTCCGGTTGCCAAATGGTACTGTTTGAGATTTTGGTTAATTGATCACCCACATCCTCTTGATACTGCAGCATTCCTCTTATAAATAACACTGGTTTAGCATTAGGGTTGGGATGTACGCCAATACGCCCGAATACAGCACGTTCGGTTATTTTAGAATCTATATCCACAACCGCTTTAATTCGCTTGTCACTGAAACCTTTGATATGTGAGATATTTCCCCCAATACTATGCCCCATAAGAACGATGTTCTTGGTATCAAATGCACTTGATATGTTTCCGAACGCTTCTAAATGATCCAATACAAAATCAATGTCTTTTATAGCACGGGCAATGATGTCATCGTCATATAGGTAACGATAATCTCTATCCCTCGGAAGATTCCAAATATCTTTGAATGTTAAAGTTATTTTCGCTCCATCAGGAAATTTTACAAAATTTGCCACATAAGGTTGATCCATCGTAATCACGATATACCCATGAGAGGCTAACGCTTCATAGGGGTTGTAAGCGCAAACCCCAGAAATTTCCGCGTCTAAATCTAACCACTTAATTTTAACTGCCTAATAATTTCATCTAAATCAATTAAATGTTCTTCAAAAAATTTAAAATGTCCCTGAAAATGAATGTGTTGCCAAGCAACTGGGGATATTTTACGTAATAAGTACAAAGCTTTTTGATTACCTTCTGCTTCATATTTTTCACGTAATTTAGACAGGATTGTAGAATTGTAATGGATAATCGCGTTAGCAATGAGCCGTCCACATTGATTACTTATATCAAGAGCAATATCCGTTCTCCCAATTAAATGCTTCTTACCATAAGCCTGAGCAATTGCACTTCTAAGCTGATGATAAGACTCGACCCGATTCTGAGAGCGATGGGTATGACTTTGGATTTTTGGATCAAGCAAATATTTTAAGGTATGGATACTGCGAATCAACTTATCAAACTCAAATAGAGCTAGGCGAGTACGATGTTCTTGTTTGTAAGTACAAAGCTTTTTAATCAGTGTGCTTTGCGTTATTTCTTTCAGCCCCAATGTCGCAATAATCCGCTGTAAATTTGGCCATTCTGATTCAATGAGTTGACGATTAATTTGCCCATGCGGCTGGATCAAGTATTTTTCATATTCTGGATTAGATTTTTCTGAATACAAATGGATTCGCTGTGCGTCAATGTTCGTAAATCGAGGATATAATTTACCACCAAACCAATGCATAACGGCAAAGTTA
>JALRGP010000115.1 GCA_023259685.1 Alphaproteobacteria bacterium
AACCACTACATCTAATTTTTGTGCTAATTTCTCGGCTTTGTCTTTGGTACGATTGATTAAAGTAATTTGTTCGTGTTTCGAATGTTTGACTAAATTTTCGCAGGTATTTCTTCCGATTTTTCCGGTACCAAAAAGCAAAATATTTTTGTTAGAATTTTTCTCGATTAATGCAAAAAAATCGTCTGCATAAGAAAAGTTTTTTTCATAAGATCAGCTGACCAACCGATCAACCATATCTTTGGCATCAAAATCGATGAGATCTTCAATTTTTTCCCCTATCCCAAGACCAACCACGGGAATAGAAAAATCTTTTATAATAGACAACAATGTTCCGCCTTTTGTTTGACTATCAAGCTTCGTCATCATTAAGCCCGTGAGACCAATCGTATCGTTGAAAATTTTTGCTTGTTGATAGGCATTTTGCCCAATGGTCCCATCTAAAATTAAAATTTTTTCAAACAGACCAACACATTTTTCCATAACACGATTGATTTTTGACAATTCATTCATTAAATCATCTTTTGTGTGCAGCCGGCCAGCGGTATCAACAAATGTGACATCATAATGGTTTTGTTTGGACCATACGCATCCATCAAAAATGACACTTGATGGGGATTGTTCTGGGCGTTCAAAAATATCGACATTGAGCCGATCTGCCCATACTTTTAACTGTTCTTGGGCCGCAGCTCTAAACGTATCCCCCGCAATCATTGAAACTTTTTTATGATGATTCAAGGCTTTCTGTGCCATTTTTGCAATTGTTGTGGTTTTTCCGCTACCATTTTGTCCGCATATTAGAAAATAAGGACAGGACCAATCTATTTTTTTTTCGGCGGGCTTTAAAATATCCAATAATAATTCTCTTAATCTAGAAACCATAGCATCATTGGGTGTATTTTTTAAATGATTTAACAAATAATGGGTCGTTGTCATCCCCACATCGTTTTGAATTAAAATATCTTCAATATCTTTTAAAGAGTCAATGTTTTTTTTGGAAAAAAATGATTTAAAAAATTTAAACATTATAAATGATTAAATGTTAATATATTTATGTTAACATATTAAAAATAATGATTTTTAATTTATGGATAAAGCAGATCTTTCTTTGGATCGTATTCGATTGTTATTAAATCGTTTGGGTCATCCACAGCGTCATATTCCCCCTGTATTTCATGTGGCAGGCACCAACGGCAAAGGCTCAACGATTGCCATTATTCAATCACTATTACATCACATGGGGTATAGAACTCACCGTTATATATCTCCTCACCTGATGAATATAAACGAGCGCATTATGGTCAAAGACCAATACGTGGATGATGAATCTTTACATGAAGCGTTGTCAATTGTTGATTGCTATGCTCCTTCTGGGACCACTTTTTTTGAAAAAATAACCGCAGCTGCTTTTATATTATTTCATGAAATTCCTGCAGATTTTGTTTTGTTGGAGACGGGGCTTGGGGGACGTTTAGATGCGACCAACGTGATTGATCGTCCTTTGTGTTCTATTATCACACCTATTTCTTTGGATCATCAAGATTACCTTGGAGCAACCTTATCTCTCATTGCACGTGAAAAAAAAGGAATTTTAAAACCTCATGGATTATCAGTTATCGCGAAACAACAAGATGACATTATGCATATGTTCCATGAATGCGATATGGTTTATGGTCGTGATTTTTATTGTGATCCGCCTATGACACGAATGAAGGGACTTCCAGATCCCATTGATCAGCGTCACTTGTCATTAAAGGGTGTCCATCAACATATTAATACATCGACAGCCTTGGCTGCTCTTCATGTCACTGGATTACTGCCAAATCAAACAATAATTGATCAAAGTTTATCCGACGTTTATTGGCCTGGGCGGTTACAGATGATCAACGGATGGTTAATTGATGGCGCTCACAATATGGCAGGATTTGAGGTTTTGCAACAATTTTTAAAAGACAGTGACAAAATACCCTTTCCAGTTATTTTTGCCATGAAAAAAGACAAGGATTTATCTTGTTTATCCTTGATCAAAAATTATATTCACACATTGTATTTTGTTGAGTTGGGTGATGATTTTTACAAAATCGCAGATCTAAAGGAAATTTTTTCTTTTCCAATTGTTAAAACACACTTGCAAGAGGCACAATCTTTATGCCAAAATTCTGATCACAAAGGATTAGTATGCGGGTCTTTATATTTAATTGGCCCAATAATGAGTGCACTACTGCCATAGTATTGGCTTTAAAATTCTTTTAAAATCACTTGACATCGATCAGGCAAGAAGAAAGAAAACTTATTTATAATGAAAATTGCTGACTGCTGTGGATGAAGGGTAGGTAATGTACAGATCCTAAGTGGCAGGGCCTACGCATGAAAATTTGTGGTAAATTTACA
>JALRGP010000116.1 GCA_023259685.1 Alphaproteobacteria bacterium
ATTTATTTAAAAAAAATATTCATTTTTATCAAAAATCAACGAATGGATTTAATAAAAGTGTTGGAAAACCAAGATATTATTTAAAAAATATTGAAACAATTAAAATCTAGTTATTAAAGGAAGCCAATGATAATTGCAAAAAAATGGCTGATGAATTTGTGAAAAATTCCAAAAGTCATATCGGAGAATTAAAAATTGCGGATGAAGAAGATATTGAAATTCTCTCAATATCGGAAAATCCTTCTCATGACTATATGAACAAACACGTTGAGGATGTTAATAAATTAGTAAGAGTAACCATAAGAAACAATTATTATTTGAAGTAATCAACATATATAAAGCATAACGTTTTCAAAAAGGAGGGTGTATATTGTAAGTCCTCCACATAAAATACAAACTCTAAGCCCGCACTTATCAATACCATGCAGTTCCTGCCACTTTTTTCTCAATTTATTTGTATTATTGTTCTTGAATCTGGCATTATAATAAAAAACAATTATTTTTTTATAGTATGATGTATAAATTTTTTATGTATTTCGTTCTATGTATTGCTTCAATTTTTTCAACGACCGATGAATCGGAGGCTCATATTGAATGCACGTATTATGTAGAAAATATCAATGTTTTACAAGATGGAACAACTGAAACAGTAATGGAATCTCGTTTAACATGCTTAAAAACAACAGGAGAATCTTTAAAAGAACAGATTATTTTTTTTAATCCGGAGACACAAAAATGCGATATTGTCGAGGCATTTACGATATTTAAAGGCAAAAAATACAAAGCAGATGTGGAAAAAAAACCGGTTGCAAGTAGTGGTCAAGGTTTTGATCAACTCTATCAAATTCGCATTATTTTTGCTCACTTTGAAGTGGGGGCGACACGTCATTTAAAAATTAAAAAACACATTCATAAACCTTTACTTAAAAACCATTATTATGATGATTTTTTCCCATCCAGTGACAGAATTTTATGGAAAAATTATCAGATTAACCTAAATAGTCGTATTAAATTACATGTCATAATTAAGGATCACCATGGATATTTTAATATTGAAAAAGATCATTATCACCTGTCCATCACATTAAAAAAGAAATTTTATCCAAAATTGCTCGCTGCCCACGCTTGCCATTACGTTGATCCCAAACGGGTTCCATTAGTTTGCGTATCAACGTTATCGTCTTTTGATGAATTGGCAAATTTTTTTGCTCCTACTTACAATGATGCTTTGAATCAAGATTTGAAAAAACTTCCATTACTATCTGATATTTATAACAAAGCAAAGGACATGATTAAACCTGTTGATCAACTCAATTTTATTACCAGTACAATTTTTAAGCATATCCATTATTTTGGAGATTGGAGATCACAAAAAGGTCAATTTTTTCCAAGACCTTTTGAGGTTATTAACGATAAAATGCTTGCTGATTATAAAGAATTTGCGGTCATGGCGGGAGCTATTTTAAAAAAATTAGGTTACATTGTTCATGTCACTTTGGTCAATTGTACAGATTGTTTTTATGAGAATAAAAATGTATTGCCATCACCTGCATTATTTAACCATGCCATTTTAAAAGTCCAGGATAAATTTGGGAAAATATATTGGATTGACCCCACAAACCAAGTTTCTATGTCTGATATCACTTTCCCTGATATTAGTGGGCGCCATGGATTGGTATTAGGAGCAAAGTCTCCCTATCACTGGATAGATGAGAATAAACCAGAAGACGGCTTCAGTAAAACAACAGAAACAGTCGAATTGTCAGATGATCTTGAAACATGTTCAATTGAGTTTTTAAGAACTGGCATTGATGCACATCGTTGTCATATGTGGAAATTAAATATCCCGCCCCAAGATTTACAAAAAAATGTTGAACGGCTATTTCTTAATGGCTACACGATTAACAATATATCATTGCCATTGGATGATACAAGAATTGCTATACCATTTGAAGGACATTTATCGGGACAACGTCAAATTGATACACTCACCAATGGCGGTAAAGCTTATCATTTATCGATGAGGTTATTTCAAGAATTTTTGTACTTATTCCCCGAAGGATGTGAAGATCGTTTAGTATTTATGGGAACCCCTTCAAAAAACATGACAAAAGTCATTATTAAAAATGTACAAGCTGATCATTTGCAAAATTTAAACTGTCAT
>JALRGP010000117.1 GCA_023259685.1 Alphaproteobacteria bacterium
AGGGTGGTTCTTCTGGTTTGTTTGATCTTATTATGCAGGCTGCTCAAGACCTTCTAAAAAGTGAGGGGTAGTGTGGACAGTTTTTTTAAAAATCATCTTTTATGTTAAAAATATTTTTATAATCCTAACATTTCAGGATTATAAAAACAAAATCTTCAAGTTAGTTAGTTTTTTTTGGTGAGATTAAAAGTTGGGGGACAAATATAATGAAAGAAGATGCATATTCATGAAAATTTATGGCCTCAAACTTTTTCACATATCAGTAACCATCTTGAAGAGGGCGGAAAGTACTTAATGGTGACAAAAAACTCTTCTGTATTTGAAGAAAAAAAGCAGCCTTTTGAAATGTTTGGTTTTAGTTTAAGGCATACTGAAAATGTAACAGACGATAATGACACCTGAATACGATCAACAGAAACAAAAAAAATTTTTGATCATTCACCTAACTTAGAACCAATTTGTCTTTTACCAATCCACACTATTAATTTTGAAAGAACTCTAGTGTTTGTTGTCATGGCAGGTGTTTTTGATTTTTTACTCTAAATATTTTTAAGTACAGTATCCAATTTTTTAAAAAAATCGCAACTCCCCCCAACTTTTAATCGTACCCGAACGAAATTCACTTAAGTCGACGTCGAGCTTGAAAAATGAGTGTACTGCAGAATGCTCTCACTGGATAAAAAATTGAAAAAATAGTCAAATTCAGCTGAGTTTTCATGTTGTTTTTTTAAAAAGACCAATTTCTCTTGAAAGGTCATGGTCTGCTCTTGCGATCCTTTGAATAAGAAATCCATCATTTTTTGTATTGTCATAATAAAATCATTTGAAAAATGATGTCTTTTCATACCAATGGCGTTGATGCCGCTTAGGTGTGTTTTGTCCTCGGTGACCATTGCGTACGGAGGAATATCATTGGCAATGCCACACATTCCACCAATAAAAGCATAATCGCCAATTCTCACAAATTGCCGAACGGCAGACAGTCCACCAATGATCACATGATTACCCACGTGCACATGCCCAGCCAAGGTTGCTTGATTAGACATAATAACACGATCACTTAAATGACAATCATGTGCAATATGAACAGATACCATCAATAAACAATGATCCCCAATGGTTGTGATCATACCTCCACCCTCTGTGCCAGGATGAATCGTCACGTATTCACGGATGACATTATGAGATCCAATGATTAATGATGATTTTTCACCATGATATTTTAAATCTTGGGGTTGAAAACCAAGGCAAGCAAATGGATAAATTTTTGTATGATCTCCAATGGTGGTTCTTCCATCAATATTAACGTGAGAGACCAAATGCACATGTTGCTTAAGGTGAACCTGAGAACCAATAATACAGTAAGGACCAATAATCACATGGTCTTCAATGACAGCACCATCATGGATAATGGCAGTTGAATGAATGGAGGATAATGGAGATATCATGCACCACCCTCAACAATCATGGCCGTAAACAATGCTTCGTCTGTGACAGCACCACCAACCATCGCTTTTCCTTTAAATTTCCAGATATGACCGCGTTGACGATCTTTTTCCACATGAAGCTCTAAAATGTCTCCTGGAGCTACAGGTTTTCTAAATTTTGCCTCTTCAATTGACATAAAATAAACAAGAGGATTTTTAAATTCAAATTGCGAATGATCTTTTAATGTTTTCATGACAAGAGTCGCAGCACTTTGAGCCATTGCTTCAACAATTAAAACACCTGGCAACACAGGATGAGAAGGGAAATGACCTTGAAAATACCATTCATTAAATGACACATTTTTATGACCAATAGCGTAAGATCCTTCTTCCACAATTGTTAACCTGTCAATTAATAAAAAAGGATAACGATGAGGTATGAGTTTTTGAATATCTTCAACTCCTAAAACAATTGAATCACTCAACATAATTTTCTCTAGAACTCCTATTGTTTACACAACAACATATAAATAATCATATAATTCTCTTTAAAAATGTCAAATTTTTGAACTGAAGGATCATAGTTAATAATTTAACATTTTATTAATATTAGACCTCCTGCAAAACATCAAAGAGCCAACTCAAAATGACAAATACCCGCAATTAAACTAAACCTGAGACCA
>JALRGP010000118.1 GCA_023259685.1 Alphaproteobacteria bacterium
ATGCCTTTGCGTCATTTTCAAGGACATGCCAGCAAAAAGGCAAAGATGTTGAAATTATATTTAACAATGAAATATACACACGATTTATTACACCAGAAAATATGGCTACCCAAGAATTTAGTGATTTTAAAAAATGGATATTTAACCAATATAAAAATCAAATCATCTTATTTTTAAAGGAACATGATGAATCATGGTTTAAAAAAATGCTATCATTTTTTTAATAAAGAATTTCAATAATAATGCAGGGACGCTTTCTATTTTTATTATTTTCACAGGTTATTGTGTTTATTTGCTTGATTGGACGATTGTTTTATCTGCAAGTTATTGAACATTCATATTATAAAACTTTATCAGATCATAATCGTATTAGAACACGTTTTATCCCCCCTTACCGTGGGGATATTCTTGATGCGATTGGCAATCCCTTGGCATTTTCAATTCCCCATTATCGTTTGTTGTTACGAACCCATTCGGGTGCCATTTTACAAGACCTCTTTCACATTCAAATGATATTAAAAATGTCTAAAGAAGAGATTGATGTGATTAAAGATTCTTTTTATACAAGAAAATATCATAAAGATCAGCCATTATTGATTAAAGACAACTTGTTGTTTGGAGATATTTGTAAATTATCCATTCAAACACCTTTTTTGTCTGAGTTAATTATTGAAAAAAGTTATCAAAGAATTTATACATCATCTCAATCATTGGTACATTTTTTAGGCTACGTTGGTATGCCATCTCGTAAAGATCTCGACCGCGGTATTCTGCCACAAGAATTAATTGGTAAATCTGGCCTTGAAAAATCTTGTTATGATCAGTTAGTTGGACATTATGGAATTGAAGAGGTTGAGGTTAATGCAAAAGGTGTCTTTCAACGAACCATCCGAATAATCTATCCAACATTTTCTCCTTCCATTCAATTATCAATTGATCTACGTTTACAACAAGAAATTGATCATATATTGGAACCGTTCCGTGCGGCCGCATGTGTTGTGGTCAAAGCTAAAACCGGTGATATTGTGGCTTTTGTATCCAAACCAGGATACAATGCAAATCTATTTAAAAATGGTATTTTACACAAAGATTGGAAAGAATTACTTAACCATCCCGACAAACCTTTATTAAATCGGTTGTCCATGGGATCTTATTCTCCAGGATCTACATTTAAAATGATTGTCGCTTTAGCTGCCTTGGATAAAGGCGTGATTCAATCACATACATCATTTTACTGTCCAGGGTATTATGATGTAGGATCTCATCGATTTCATTGTTGGGCTCATAAAAAAGGGGGACACGGTTATGTTTCATCCATTAAAGATGCCCTTGCAAAATCATGTGATGTGTATTTCTACCATGTGTCCATGATGGCTGGGTTTGAGGCCATTATTCAAATGGCTAAAAAATTTGGATTGTCCAAAGAAACAGGTGTAAATATCCCGCAACGGTTAGGCCATCTCCCTTCTAAAAAAAAATCTCCAGGTCATGTGTTGAATATAGCCATTGGTCAGGGAGATATTTTATCAACACCGTTGCAACTGGTTCGTATGATGTGCGCTCTCAGCAACGGAGGATATCTTGTCCCGTTACATTTTACTCCAGAAAAAATAACATCTGTTTATCTGGGGCTATCAAAAAAACATTTGGATACGATTAAGGATGGCTTATATAGTTGTGTTAATGAAGTAGGCGGAACAGCATTTTCATCAAAAATTAATGATTATGTGTTCGGTGGTAAAACGGGTTCAACCCAAGTGAAACGTATTACCCATCAACAACGTTTGGTGGGACAAACTCAACACATAGCATACGAACATAAAGACCACGCCTTGTTTGTTGGGATGGGACCTATGGCAGATCCTGAGTTTTGTGTATGTGTGATTGTTGAACATGGGGAAAGCGGAGCAAAAGTTGCGGCACCTATTGCTCAAAAAATATTTAATTTTTTGAAAAATAATTAATTGATCTGTTGGATAAAAAACTCTCAATACTAGACCTCCTGCAAAACATCAAAGAGCCAACTCAAAATGACAAATACCCGCAATTAAACT
>JALRGP010000119.1 GCA_023259685.1 Alphaproteobacteria bacterium
AAATCTGTCCTTGATATTGGATTGAAAAAACATCTTCTACATTCAAACATTCATGGTTAATACCAAAGGTTCTACATAAATCCTTGATTGTTGATGGCGTATATGTCAGTAATTTTTTAAAACTTTTCGACAAAAAAACAATTCTATTTTTTTCAATTAAACATAATGCATAAGGTAAATCATAAAATAATTTTTGATAAGACCGATCAATGGTATGGTATTTTTTGTAAAAAAATCCGATAACAACAAGAGATACTAACAAAAGCACACCTTCTAAAATCAGCAAAATTTATGGCCATGAAGGTTTTTTTTATTTTAGCTGTTATAAGAAAAAGAAGAAAACATGTAAATTCAAACAGTTCCAACGGACTTCGTAAAAAACCTTCCCCAACGTCTTTACGTCTTAAGAATAATCAAAGTTCTGGGGGGGCAAACAGGGCACGCTGGTCATACATTAAAAACGGTGCTTATGAAACCAAAGTTCATATGATTAAAGAATTGCATAATGATGGCGTTCCTTTAACGTCTATCATAAAAGCGAGTGGTCTCACAAAAGGAAAAGTTGAAAAAATTTTACAAATCACCCCTGCCTAAGTTGCAGGGGCTACTTTTTTATTTCAGTTTATTTAAAATTTCCATAATTTTTTCACGTGTTGGTTTATCAATAGAAATTTCTGGGTTATTCAGTGCTTTTTTTAAATTTTCTACATGTTCTACAAGTTCAAAGCAACGTGCTATAGATTTTTGTATCGAATCATGTTGCTTCAACGTATTCTCAATTTTTGAACGTTTCGCTGGATCATGTTGCTTCAACATATTCACAATCTCTGAACGCTTCATTGGATCAAGATAATTCATTGGATCACTGAGTGCATTCTTCAAGGTATCAAGATCTGGATTAGGCATTCCAGGATACATCACCATTCCACCATGCATACGAAGGTTTTGAAAGCTCTTTCCACTGGATTTTCCGAGCTCTCCACTCCAAAGCCACTGCTTACACCAATAATGGCGGTTGTGAGCATCAAGGGCCACTTTTTTTATTTAACATGGTTGTATACTCCATTTGTTAAAGTTTCATAAAACTATTTTAAAAAATACATTATATGTACAAAAGTGGATGCGACATTGACATGATTGTGACTATCAGTGGCCTCACAAAAGAAGAGATTACAAAGATTTTAACCCTTGCCTCAGTTACAAGGGCTAAAGTCCTTATGTGGCATTGGGTTATTTTTATCGTACCGTTTTAAGAAATTATTCATTCGACGAAGTGGATCATCATTTATTTCTTTAGTCTGTTTTTGATAGAGAAGGAATTTAAACTCATTCTCCATCTGTACCACTTGAGATAACCTCAATCTGTTTTGGAAAATATTTCAAATCATTGGCGCACAAACCATCAATTAAAAAAATAATATCAATATATTTAGGGTTTACGTAAGGCTTCACAAAGACTTTATGATCTTTAATGGACTCCACAATTCCAACGGGATATTGTTTCATAAAAATACCACCAATTCCGGATGTTTCAATAGCATCTCCTACCTTAAATTGACCTGATTCGGTAATAATATGTGGGTAATGATCGCCGCTGCCTTTCAAGATGCCTTGTGATTTTCCATCTATTGTTTGGATTGGCACATGAGATCGTTGATCTGTAATCAGCATCACTGTAGAAAAATACCTGTTTTTTGAAATAATTGATCCGATTAGCCCATGAGGATGGTAGACAACCTTAGAATCATTAATTAATTCATCGTTTTCTTCTATTTTTTCTATGTACAAAACATGAAAAAAAGGACCTTGGTAAACACCCAATACTTGGACTGTTTTAAAGGGAAATTGTAAATGAGACATCATACGAAGGTTTTTCTCTAAAACGGCAATTCTTCTGTGCAAAGATTCATGGTCATAACTGCGTGATGCAGTGTCTGATGAAGCAGATGAGATGATTTTTTTTTTAAAAAAAGATATTATAAAAGATGGGATTTCGAAT
>JALRGP010000011.1:0-8974 GCA_023259685.1 Alphaproteobacteria bacterium
AACAATCACCAACAAATTTTAGCTGAACCGCCAGAAGATTTATCCATTTTGCATTGTGCACTTGAAGGGCCTCGGTGCAAGTTTACAGGAGTTGGTGCTGTCGCTTCTGATCTTCCCGCTCAAATTAATAAGAAAAAAGGGAAAATAATTTCTGCTAATATTATGCCGTTATATCCTTCGATTAAGGAGAATAATCTGATTGATGTAGCAACTATAGAGCACGACGTGTTGGGAATTAAGGTTAAAACAAAGATTTTTTTTAGTGCCAGCTCTCAAGTTTTTTATTGTAAGTTACTAGAGGATGTGGCAAATTCAAATAATAAACCCATACAAACATCCACAACACAAAATACCCCCATAACATTTAAACGCCTAAAAAGCAGTGTCAAGTATGTTACTGATGCAAAAAAATTTATGATACGGATCCTGAACATTTTAGCTTTTTCTTTCGTATGCATTGGTTTTGTTCTGCTGTTTCAGAATTCTCGAATCAATCTTTAATACAAGATTTAAAAATTAACAATCAGAAGATCAAAATTAAAAATTTGCACCTTCATAGTTGGGGAACGGCATTAATTGCCTCAAACATTCGTCATCGGCCTAATTCTGGGCAAATTAAAACAATTTTTACTATTCATAATTGGAACCATGATCTAGGGTTTTCTTGGAATTATTATGAAAAAAATCAATCAGATCAATACAAAGGTTCTTTTATCAATCATCTATATGATTTACAAGATCAAAATGCAAAATTTCCATTTCTCATGGATACCGTTGAAGAAGATTCTTTTATTGGTTATCTTAAACACATTTATGGTGATCATATACAATATTTGAAAGAAGGAAATGTGGATACAAAAGATTTATTTCATTTCAAATATCTAGATGAGCGAGTTTCAAGAAGTTCTGAAAAATGGTTGCCTTTAATGTTGATTGGAATTTTGGACAGCGATTATGTAACAACAGTGTCAAAATATCTCTTAGATAAAATAACGAATTTAAATGCTAATCAATCTTATCAAATCAGTCCTGTTTTAAAATATTATAAAAGTAAAAGTCGAGCCAAAGCAATTCCTAATTCGATTGATTATCAAGAATTTGATCCAACCCTTCCCAAGAATTTAACGAATCAATTTTGTATAGAATATATCAATGATGATACCCACATTAAGGAAAAAAAATTTTTAGCAAAGAAAAAATTAGAACAACTTGGCTATATTAAAGATGCGAATAAACCGCTGTTTGTGTATTTAGGAAGATTAGAGGAAGAAAAGGGATTATGGTTCTTAAAACAATTTGCCGATTCCTGCAGACATGAAAACCGAGGAAATTTAATTATTATGGGCCCTTATGATCCTTCAAACGAACAAGAGCAAAAAAAATCAATGATTTAAGACATCAATTGAATTTAACTGATGATCGTTCGTCTTTAGAAAATTCTGGCACTTATATGAGACACAATGGTGTATACGGAGATCACACGGTGGGCTTGTATTTGACCGCAACATTCCAAAATCAGATGATTTCCATTGATCCAAACAATTCAAACGCAGACAAGTTCCAATTAAAAAAGCTCATTCGTTTTGCTGCAGATTATGCCATCATTCCATCCATTGATGAGTCTTTTGGTTTGGTAGCTCTTGAGTCATTAGCTCTTGGAACGCCTGTCATTTGCTCATTGATCCAAGGGCTCAGCGATGTATGTACTCCATACACGAACGCGGAAGCCTACTTTGATACACTCAGTTTCTTTATGCATAAATTTACAGATGACAATGAATCTGTTGATATTAGATCTCTTGTTGATGGTGACGCAATTAAATCTGAAAAATTTAAAGCAACAGAATGGGAAATTAACAAAGTAATGGATTTGGCTTTTGATCTGTATCGTAAAAAATCTATCAATCATTCCAAGATTATCAAAATGATAAAACAGAGCTCCTTAGGTGATTGGCAAAGAGATAGCGGGAGCATTGAACAATTCATTGACATTTATAACTGTCCTAAACCTAATTTCAAAAGAAATCTTTCTTTTGAAGAGCAACATATTGACAATGCAGCTATGATGGAAAAAAATTATAGAGGACAAGACGTGTCATTAAAATTTATTAAACATCCTGATCAAAGTGAACAATCTCAAAAATGTTTATTCGTCGTATTTAATGCTTATGCCCCGTATGGCCAACAACCTGTCGATGACATCAAGTGGAGCGATATTGATAAGCAATCTTTTCCCCTTGATTTTTTTAAAAAAGAAAAACTGGATGCGGTATTTGTGGCGTCCCATGGGAATCATTGGTACCAAACTAAGGAGATGTTGAAAGTTTTTGAGATTATCAACAAACTTAAACAAGAGCATGGCTATAGAAAAGTTGTGACTTACGGCGGAAGTCTTGGTGGTTTTGCAGCACTGGCCTTTTCAGAAAAACTTCATGCCACCGATGTTTTAGCCTTTTGTCCTATTGTGGATAAAACAAAATGGATTACTTTTGATGGAGATCGACGAATTTACCAGTTTCCTGATCTTTACAATGTTCAAAAAGATTTATCAAAACAGGCAAATATATTTTGTTTTTATGGAAATAAATGCCCACCAGATAAACAGGCTGCCGAAACAACTTTGCAAGGTTATTTTACGGAAGAAGAGAAACAAAAATTAAAATTGTATCCTTTGCCCCATGATAAACATGAAATCATGATGTTTTTAAATCAAAAAAAAGACGTAAATGGAAACAGATATTTAAAAAATATTGCAAGAATCATCAATGATGAAGCTAACCATGTTGTAAAATTTGATGAGATGTTCAAAGATTTTGGAGAAAAGGAGAAAAAATGATTAAAAATATGATTGCGGGTGCCACGAATATTGAAAAAATACAAGAAGATGGAAGGGCCAATTGTGGTGTATACACATTTTCGATTGGTGGTAAAAAATATATCACAAAAATTGTTCCAAATGATGACTTTGACAATATAAAAAAACGTTTATTAGATATCAGGGAATTACAAACAGGATCAGATTTTTTAAAAATTAACCATATTGAAGATCAATTATCTCGTGATGGTTTGTTGATTTTTAAACACGTGACTGGTCAAACATTAACGGTTGATGAATTAAAAAATAACCAACATTTAACAACAAAAATTATTAAAGCGCTTTAGGATATGTGTAGTGCTCAACCTGATCAAAGTCGTTGTTGGACCTATTTGGATCTTCACGCACAAAATGTGATGTATGATAACGAACACATCACATTCATTGACAATGATGGCTATACGTATTTACCAAAAAATTTTTCTTTTTTAACCCAAAGTCATCATTTTTTTACATGTTTACCTCACGATATCAGAAAAGATTTATATTTAAAATATCTAAATCTTATAGATAAAAAGGATATCATGGAGTATCAAGATCGTTTAAAACCATTTATAACAAACTTAGACTTAAACAATCAAAATAGTATTTTGCACATCATGAACGAAGTACAAAAGTATTTATAGTTATCTGCATTAAGATTGATCTATAGAAATATTATGTGAAAATGTTTTTTCTCTTAAAAATCCTGTGAATTTTAATTCAGCACTTATGGATCTGCTTCACCCCATAAGCCCCCCAGCTTTTCTGGGGGCTTATGACTATAGCCCTTTAAGATTTTGTATAATTTTTAAGAATCATTTCCACAATATTCGCAGGTGACATTCCAAAATGATTTTGTAAATCTTCATAAGGTGCCGATAAACCAAATTCTTTCATTCCGATGATCATACCTTCAGATCCACATAGGTATTTATACCAACACATATCTGAACCAGCTTCAATAAATACACGAAATCCAGATCCCAATACCTTATGTTGATAATCTTTTGATTGTCCTTCAAATAATTCAAAACTGGGTATTGATGATATATTTGCATCAATGCCAAAAATTTTTAGACGTTTTTGAACATCTTGAGCAATGGCAACCTCCGTTCCCGTTGCAATGAGTGTCAGATCCGCACCAGGCAATTCATCCAATATATATCCACCAAACTTTGATAAATTTCGTAAAGAATTTTTTCTAAGCATCGGAGTTTTTTGTCTGCTTAAAATCAAAGCAGTAGGTTTATGTCTTTCATCAATAGCAATTTCCAAACACTCGGCCACCTCTATACCATCACATGGACGCATCACAAGTAAACCTGGAATCGCTCTCAGTGCTGTTAAATGTTCAATGGGTTGATGGGTAGGACCATCTTCTCCAAGGCCGATAGAATCGTGAGTCAGTACATAAATGACTCCTTGTTTCATCAATGCACTGAGACGCAAGGATGGTTTTAAGTAATCACTAAAAACTAAAAAAGTTCCCCCGTAAGGAATCAACCCCCCATGCAAACTGATACCATTCATCATCGCACCCATGGCATGTTCTCTAATACCATAATGAATATAATGTCCTTCAGGAAACGGTAAAAAATGAGAACATTTTGTATTGTTAGACGGGGTTAAATCTGCTGATCCACCAACTAAACTAGCAACATGAGGAGCGACAACTTCTAATGTTTGGCCAAACCATTCTCGGGTAGAATGAGGAGCAGCGTGAATACACTCATTTTTAAATTTTTGAAGTGCTCCTTTATATAAACCAATTTGGCATTTTGTTGGAGAGTTTTTTTGGTATAGATGCGAAAAACGTTTTCCGCATTCACGCCATTTATCTAAGATAATATCGGGAATTTCAAAAGGCGCATAAGCCCATTGCAAATCAATGCGTGCGCGCTCTAAAGCCAAGGCACCAAGGGGAGACCCATGAGCCATAGCGGTGTTTTCTTTGGTTGTGCCAAAACCAATTTTCGTATGGCAGGATAAAAAAACAGGCTGTTCCGCTTCAAATGCTTCATTTAATTTAAATTCAATATCTTGAAAATCGTGACCATCTAAACATAACGTCTTAAATCCATATGCTTCAAAACGTTTAATGGTATTATCACTAGAAGTCAACGATAACGGCCCATCAATTGTAATATGATTGTTATCATGAATAACGATGAAACCCTTTAATTGATGGTGCCCTGCAAAAGAACACGCTTCATGAGAAATACCCTCCATCAGATCACCATCACTGGCAAGCACACAAATTTTATGGGTCATTTTTTTTAAATCACGGGCAATTGCCATTCCAACAGCCGTGGCCAATCCTTGTCCAAGGGGACCAGTGGTTGTTTCAATGCCTGCCAATAAACCATACTCTGGGTGGCCTGCTGTTTTACTGTGGAGTTTTCTAAAATTTTTTAAATCGTCAATATGAATATCTGGATATCCAAGTAAATAAAATAAACTATACAACATGGCGCTGCCATGACCAGCTGATAAAATAAAACGGTCCCGATCGGCCCACAGAGGGTCCGGAGCGTAAAATTTTAAAAATTTCGTCCATAAAACCGCCATTAGATCCGCCATACCAGACGGCAAACCTGGATGGCCCGAGCCTGCTTTTTCAATCATATCAAAACTTAAAAAGCGTATAGCGTTTGCTAAATTTTTAAAATACATGCAATTAAAATCCCAAAATTTTTTTAAAACGTCCCCACCATGAACAGGATTTCTGTTGGGTATCATTGTGAACAGGAGTTGTTGACGATTGCACAGCCCAAGCATAACGCATTGAATCCAATCCTACATTTTTTGTAATGGGCGGGAATGCAATTTTTTGATTGTAGTAAGCCGCTCTAAACTCATTATCGTAAGATAATGGAATTTGTAGATATTGATACATCACATATCGGTCTAATGCATGAATATATGTGGTCAAATCTTCATAAGTCTGAGCCGTTGGAACGTGTTGGGCTAATTCTTCTGCAACTGCGTCCTTTAGCCCAATATAATTACTGCTACCTTTCATATCTGCAGATGCTCTTGAAAAGTAATAAACTTGCTCATTTCCTGGGGACAAACTATTAAGCCACGTATGGATAATCATATCAAAATCTCTTTCTACAACACGCGTTTCATATTGGTTTTGATCAATCAGTCTAACTTTTAAATCAATACCAATTTTTTTAAGAGACTGTTTGTAAAAAAGACAAATCTTTTCAAAACGAGGATCTTTAATCATTAATTCAATTGAAAATACGGATCCGTCTTTTTGGTACAGGACACCATTATTAAAGACACAGCCTGCTTCTTTTAACAATTTTGCAGCTTCTTTTAAATTATCTTTGTGATCTTTGGGAATAGAAAAAGAACCCGCTTGCATATCTTGCCAAACGGTTGGATCGATATAGGATTTATTTTTCTTTAAGATCGTCTCTTCTTTTGAAGACATAGGTCCTTTGTGTGCAAGGGATGTATTTTCAAATAAACTGAGTGGTTGTTTCATCTGACCTTTAAAAATAATGCGGTTCATAGCATCAAAATCAAACGCTAAACATAAAGCTTTTCTGACTTTAATATCACGAAATGTATCTTTGGTCATATTCATAATAATCGTCTTGACGGAAACGGGACGTTGATGTTCCATATTAATTTTGATCAAAGATGGTTGATTTTGGGGGTAAGATTCCTGCCAACGCATCGGGTCAGTTTCAAATATAATATCAATATCTCCGTTAATGAGTGCCTGTAATTCGGTGATAGGATTTTTGAAATATGTAATATCAATCGCATCAAAATTGTTTTGTCCTTGATTGCATTCCAAATCTGCTGCCCAGTAATTTTTAACGCGCTCATAAACAATTTTTTGCCCCAATATCATGTGACCAACTTTATAAGGACCACTACCAATTAAATTTTTTTGATAAGCATTCATAAAATCAATATCTTTTGTATATTTTTCTGGAAGAGGACGCAGTAAACACAACACCAGAGGTAATTCCGGGTCATAGACACCATCCCCACGCTTTGACAAAGTTACTTTCAAAACTTTGTCATTAATAATCTCAAATTTTTCAATTGAACCATAAAATTGTTTATAGCTAGGCAACCCCTCATCTCTTAATTTTTCAAATGTGAACTGAACGTCTTTTGCAGTAATAGGATCACCATTATGAAAAATCGCTTTTGGATTGATAAAAAACGTAATACTTGAAAAATCTTTTGCAATATCAACCTTTTCGCAAATCATTGGATAAAAAGAGAAGGGTTCTTTGGGGCTTCGATACATCAATGAATCAAAACACATGGTCCTCAAAGCATAGGGAGAGGCACCAAGGACACTATGGGGATTCAATGTGGAAAATGTTCCAATGGCGCTTAGACGTAAAAGTCCTCCTTTGGGTGCATTTTTATTAATGTAATTCATCAAAGATTTTTCATCTTTTTTAAACCTCGATACGTAGGATACAGGCTCACAATGCACGACAGAAAAAACAATCGATAAAGCAGTCAATAACTTCAACAACATACTAAAATTTCATCAAAAATATGCTTTTACAGAATCTTACCATATATGTGTTCAAAGGTTGCAACAGTATTCTATGGTGAATTGATTATGATATTACAAAATAAATTGAGACAAATCTTGTTTTTTTACGATCGGTTCAATAATATCTATAACCATGTCTTTTGTGATAACAATTGACTTATCAATTAAATCAGGAGCGTTAAAACTGATATCTTCTAATAATTTTTCAATAATGGTATGCAACCGTCGCGCACCAATATTTTCAATCCTTGAATTTGCAACCGTTGCAAGACGTGCTATGTGATCAATTGCTTCTGAATCAAAAGATACAACAACACCCTCCGTTTTTAGTAAACCAATCGCTTGTGTTAATAAATTATGCTCTGGTTCTGTCAATATTTTGACAAAATCACTTTGAGATAAGGGTTGTAATTCAACGCGAATAGGGAGTCTGCCTTGTAATTCTGGTAATAAATCTGACGGTTTGGATATATGAAATGCACCTGATGCAATAAATAAAATATGTTCAGTTTTGATAACCCCATATTTTGTCGGCACACTGGTTCCTTCAATCAAAGGTAACAAATCTCTTTGGACTCCTTCACGGCTAACATCACTGCCTTTATGTTGTTGGCGTGTGCAAATTTTATCAATTTCATCAATAAAGACGATTCCATGATTTTGAACCAAATCAATGGCATTTTGATGAACCGCATCCATGTCTAATAGTTCATCTATTTGATCTTGAAGTAACAATTTTTTAGCTTCGCCAATCGTTGTTTTAATTGTTTTTTTCTTGGAAGCAAAAGTTTTTTGAAATAAATCAGATAAATTAAACATACCCATCTGGGCTCCGGGCATACCAGGAATATCAATACTTGGAGCCGGGGAGGGAGTATCATTGATTTCAATATCAATATCCTTAGAATCAAGTTCTTGATTCTCTAATTTTTTTTTAAATTTTTCACGTGTTTCAGGTAAAGCTGATTCACCAACCAAAATATCAACAATCATGTTTATGACATTATGTTGGGCCGTTTCTTCAATGCTTTTTTTACTAATGTCTTTGACAATACGGACACCAACCTCAATTAAATCTCTAATAATTTGTTCAACGTCCCGGCCAACGTAACCAACTTCTGTAAATTTTGTGGCTTCTACTTTTAAAAAAGGTGCGTTGACTAGTTTTGACAAGCGCCTGGCGATTTCTGTTTTACCAACACCCGTAGGGCCGATCATTAAAATATTACGAGGAATGATTTCAGATCTCAAAGGTTCATCGATTTGAAGACGTCTCCAACGATTACGAACAGCAATGGCAACCGCTTTCTTGGCTTGTTCTTGTCCAACAATATGTCTTGATAATTCTTGAATATCGCGAGCGTGGTTTGTCCAAGGAATGGATTAAGACGATTTTCGAAGAAACTATTAACTGCGATGAACTGTTTGACGAGGATGATGAATAATGGCACTTGTTAATGTAATGTATCGTGTTCACTGCATTGAGTCGGAACGTGGTTGGGGGCAGAAACCTTTCCATTCAGACTTTAACACGCGCGAAGAAGCGGAAGCATTTATGAAGCACGTAAATGATC
>JALRGP010000011.1:8984-16311 GCA_023259685.1 Alphaproteobacteria bacterium
ATTAACGCGTAGTATGATTTTGCATTATTAGATGTACAAAATATCATTAAAAATGATCAGATCTTCTAAAAAAATAGTGTAGGCTGCATGCTCATTGTCTATTGTTTCAACCTGTGACAGCTGGGCACGCATTCCATAAGAATTATCTAGCCACATTTTGTGGGCTTTTGTGATTGAGAACTACAACACACAAGAGGATCTTCAAAAAGTATTAAATGTCTTAGATCCATCCTTATATGACAAGGGGGCTGCATCTCAAAAAGAGATGTCTTTGAATGACTTACAGGAATTTTTTAAGATGGATGCGGATGCTTTAAACCAAATTCCCGACAAAGAGGAAAAATTAATCTTGTATCCATTGCTGTATGATGCCCAGGCGAGTTTGATTCCCTATACATCCAATCAGAGCGCGATTGAAAATAGTAGCGGTGTGAAATCTTTTGATCGAAAGAAGGGGCATTAGAACAACCTTAAACTATGGAAACCTTTTGACCAGGTTTCCATAGGTGAGTTTGTTATGTCCGAACAAGATATGGATGAGATTTAAAATCATCTGTTTTGTTGATATGGGTTTTGAAAAAAACCAAAAGATTCCTATTGAAGTGAGGACATTTTAGAAAAAAACATACCTATATGCGATTGCTAACAGGTAGTCGGACTCTATTGCTGCATTCATGCAAGAAGATTTTAAAAATCGTGTCAATTGTGCAACAACTTTTTATGCGAAGAGAAAAAAATAAAAACTCTCTTTTTAATAATTTTTTAATATTTAGATGTCATAAATTAAATAATAATTAAATATACATTTGATTTTATGTACAACGTTTACTCTAAAAATAACACTCAACTCGCATCGGTAGAAGAACATGTTGTTTCTATTTTTAATAAAATATTAGATTTGATCAATGATGCCAGGCAATTTCATCAACAAGAAAAAATGGATGAATGCTTTCAGCGTATTCATCTGGCATCTCAGCTATGTGTTGAGATGGGAAATATTTTGTCTGACAATGATCAAATTGTGACCCTTGATGGTGGAAAATCCTTGTCGCTTAGAGAGTTTTGGTCATATTTTTTTGAAGATATGATTTTGACTATGGGAAAAATAAAATACCATTTTGATGACACTATTTATCAACAATTAATCGAAACAATTACACTAATAACTCATCAATGGAGCGGGGTAACGTAAAAAATAACTCTACATTTGTGATCTGTCTTCTTTCAAAGATACAATTGAATAATGTTCTCAATGTATCATAAGATGTCGGCTTTTATTCAATTATTTTGGAGTTACGGAAAATTTTACAAAAAACGTCTTTTTTTGACTTTAATCACGCTATTCATTGCAACCATCGCATTCATTGTTCTTAGTCAAGGAGTTAAAAAGGGTATTTCTCATTTTTTATTGTCATCAGATATTCCCGTTATCCCAATGATATCTTTTTTAAGTTTGGGATTGTTTTTATTGGGCTTTACAACATATTCAAGAATTTATCATGTGCTATGGTTAGGAGAAAAAATAACCAATAATATTCGTGTAGATTTATACCAAAAGTTAATAAGGGCTCCGTTATCATTTTTTGAACAAACAAAAATTGGTCATATTTTATCAGCTCTGAATTTGGATTTATTTTTGATTCAAGGAACCCTTTGTTCGGGGCTCTCTATTTTTATGCGTAACACCCTTATTTTTTTTGGATCATTATATATGATGTTGACCAGTTCCATGTCAATGAGTTTTTACAGTTTGGTTTTTTTGCCCATTATTTTATATCCATTATTTTTATACGGTCAAAAAGTTCGTCGTTATTCGTATAATGCGCAAAAAGTGGTCGGTGATTATCATCATTATATTGAAGATAACTTATCCAATATTAAAACCGTTCAAACATTTACAAGAGAACCAATCGAGGATGCCCGTAGCCATGAATTAGGGATTACTTGTCATACTGCTGCCATGAAAACAGCTCATGCCAGAGCCTGGTTGTCAACGTGGATGTTTTTTGGTGCATTTTTGAGTGCCATTATTTTATTATTTTTTGGTAAATATGAATTAGCTCATCATTCTATTGCTCTTGAAAACCTCACGTCTTTTTTGGTTTTTTTTGCAGCATTTTGCGGTAGCATTGCATCTTTTGGCAATATCATGGGTGATTTCCATAGAGCATGCGGAGCATCTTTACGGGTACTTGATATCATCAAAAATATACCACAGCCATCATTAATGTCTCATAAACCCATTAAAAATCCAACAGGAATTATTGCTTTTCATAACGTTTGCTTTTCGTATCCAACACAACCCGTTAAAAAAATTCTTGATCATGTGAGTTTTTCTGCGCATCCCAAAGAGATTGTTGCAATTGTTGGACCGAATGGTGCAGGAAAATCAACAATTTTTTCATTATTGTTAAAATTTTATACACCCGCCAGTGGTCGTATTTATATCGAAGGCATTGACAGCGAACATATTCACCCTTTTGATATCAGGCAACATATTGCTTACGTTCAACAGGAGCCAGCCATTTTTTGCGCAACATTTTTAGAGAATTTATTATATGGTTGTCCTAATGTTTTGAAACATCATATTGATGATGTGATCGAAAAAACGGGCCTTGATCGTGTTATTCAAACATTACCAAATGGCATAAACACCCAATTAGGATCAAAAGGGTTTTCTTTATCAGGAGGACAAAAACAACGGCTTTCTTTGGCTCGGGCGTTACTGCGTCCATCAAAAATTTTATTGTTAGATGAGCCAACAAATTTTTTGGATAATTTTGGTCAAGATATCTTTAAACATCATTTTTATGACGGAACAACCTTAATTATTGCCCACCGTCTTCAAACCATTTTATCGGCTGATAAAATTATTGTGATGTCAAAAGGAAAAATAGAAGCCATTGGCACCCACGGTGAATTAATGACTTCCTCTGATTTTTATCAAAATTTTGTACGCTTTGAATCAGGATTCGATAAAACGTTGACTTTGAATGAATTAGCAGAACGCGCTTGATAGACAGTCAATTTTTTTAAGTAACTCTCAAGAGGAAACATCTAAAAATCGTTCTTTTAGAATATATACACCCAAAACATAAATCACGTATAATCTATAAAAAACGACCTATGATAAAAAATGTATCCATTCCGTGCAGTCGAATCTAAATGGCAAAAAAGGTTCGAAGAGAATAAAAGTCATCAAATTGCAGATTTCTCAAAAAACCCTTGTTATATTTTAGAGATGCTTCCTTATCCATCTGGGAAAATCCATATGGGGCATGTGCGGAATTATTCTATTGGTGATGCGATGGCAAGGTTTTACAGAGCAAAAGGATATTCTGTATTGCACCCTATGGGATGGGACGCTTTTGGTTTGCCTGCAGAAAATGCGGCCATGGAACAAAAAAAACATCCTAAAACATGGACTTATAGCAATATTGAAACTATGCGCACACAATTGAAAGCGTTGGGGTTGTCCTATGATTGGTCAAGAGAATTTGCCACTTGTGATGAGCTGTACTACGGGTTAGAACAAAAAATATTTCTAGATTTTTATGATAAGGGCCTTGCGTACCGAAAAGAATCATGGGTAAATTTTGACCCTGTTGAGCAATCTGTATTAGCCAATGAACAGGTTATTAATGGACGTGGATGGCGCTCTGGGGCCTTAGTGGAGCGGAAAAAACTGACCCAATGGTCAATTAAAATTACTGCCTACGCGGAAGAATTATTAAATGATTTAAAAAAACTGACAAAGTGGCCCGATAAAGTTTTAAAGATGCAGGAAAATTGGATCGGAAAATCTGTGGGAGCTCATATCCATTTCAATATTGATGGATCAGATGACATGATCACAGTTTTTACAACGAAGCCACATACCTTATTTGGAGCCTCTTTTGTGGCTATTGCTCCTCATCATCCTTTCATCAAACAACTGACAGATCCCAAGATCAAAGATTTCATCGGCGAGTGTGATCGTATGATCACAACCGAAGAAGCCATGGCAACCATGGAAAAAAAAGGCATGTGGAGTGGTTATGACGCTCAGCATCCTTTAATTCCAGGGAAAAAAATCCCCATCTACATTGCCAACTTCGTTTTATCCGATTACGGGACAGGGGCATTGTTTGGGTGCCCAGCGCACGACACACGTGATTTTGAATTTGCTCATCTCTATAATTTACCTGTTCACCGTGTAATTGATGAAGTTGACCAAGAGAATCTTCCCTTTATTTCAAATGGAGGACATATGATCAATTCTGACTTTTTAAATGGGATGAGCCAAGAGCAGGCTTTTGAAGCTATCATCAATTATTTAGAAGAAAAAGGATTTGGATCGCGCCATGTTACTTACAGATTGCGGGATTGGTTAGTGTCAAGGCAGCGGTATTGGGGGTGTCCGATTCCCATTATTTATTGTGATCAATGTGGAACTCAAAAGGCGCCCCTTCCCGTTGTGCTGCCACAAGACGTATCATTTGACCGACCAGGAAATCCTTTGGATCATCACCCTACGTGGAAATATACTACTTGTTCCACATGTCAAGGTCCAGCAATCCGTGAAACCGATACACTGGATACATTTTTTGAATCATCCTGGTATTTTTTAAGATATTGTTGCCCTCAAGACTCCGTTCCTGTTGATTCCCCAAAATGCGACCATTTTGCCCCAGTTGATTTGTATATTGGCGGTATCGAGCATGCGGTATTGCATTTGCTGTATGCACGTTTTTTCACCAAAGCTCTACGTGATTTGGGTTATGTGCATATGGATGAACCGTTTCAAGAATTACTCACCCAAGGAATGGTATGCCACGTGACGTACCAAGATTCAAAAGGTAAATGGGTGTATCCAACGGATGTAAAAAAAGATGGTGATTCTTACTCTCATATCACAACCGGTGAAAAAATTACATTGGGTCGCCTTGAAAAAATGAGTAAATCTAAAAAAAATGTTGTTGATCCCCAAGATATTATTGACCATTACGGCGCTGATTGTGCAAGGTTGTTTATTTTATCAGATACACCCCCTGATAAAGATTTTGATTGGAATGATGATGGTTTAGATGGTTGTGGACGGTATTTAAACAGATTGTATCGTTTAATGGAATCAATAAAATCTTATAATAACGAAGGCACATCTGAAACAATCTCCCATAAAAATTTGCTTAAGAAAGTCCATAAACTTGCAAAAAATATTAACGATGAATATGAGAAAATCGTTTTGAATAAGGTGGTTGCATTGTGTCGTGAAATGACGTACGTTATCGAAGATGCCATTGATCAAAAGGCGCCACTACCTATGATCATGAATATGGTACAGTTTTTGCTATGTTATTTACAGCCAATTATTCCTCATATCACCCATGAAATTGAAGAACAATTGGCGGTTGCTAATACATTAAAGGTTTTTTCTCCAAATTGTGTATGGATGATGTATGACCCTGAGCTTCTCAAAGATGACCAGGTGACGTACGTCATCCAAGTGAATGGAAAATTAAAAGGACAGGTATGCGTTCCTGCTGATGCGGTTGAATATGACATCAAAAATCAGTGCTTAGAACATATTCGTCACACGATTAAAGATGCAACTATTCAAAAAGAAATTTTCGTCAAGGGAAGGCTTGTAAATTTTGTCGTTAACTAAGTATATCTGTGGCATGTCTCTTGTTGTCCTTAATGTGATGATGGGAAGTCTTGTGCACAGAGTTTATGTTCAAAAGAACGAACCTTTTCCCACATCATTTTTGAAATATCATATCAATGGGTCGACTTTGTCGGCTCAGTTTGATCATGAGCAAGAATGGGTCCTATTGATATCCCACATCGAACAAAATCCTTATCGATCAATAAAAACCATGACCATCGAAAAGAAAGATGCCCATATGGTAGGGCGTTTGGTTTTTAAATAAACAAATTAAGTCTACTGACATAATCTTTTTTAAATCAGACATCAAAGCCTAGGATTTTGAAATGATACAATCATCGATAAACGACGGTTATGTTGAACAAAAGTCAAAATAGTTTTTTCCATGAATTTTTTTCACATGATACATCGGCAAAATCATCAATCGATGAGTTTAAAGGGAGATGCGCCATCGTCCCTGACGTTATCGATTCCCATAAAAAAGCCAACCATTTCATTTTTTACACCTCCTTTTGACGTTCAGGATGTATTCCAAAATCGTATTGTTTCAAGGGTCTTTGTAAATCCAGAAGAAGTATTAGAATTCCCCATATCGCCATCGTTTGATTGGGAATTAGGAGACGATACGCATTTATTCGCACTGGGAGCCTTATACGAGAAAGAAAAAGACCCGAAAGAATGGGATATTTTATGTGTAGACAACGGTCATGTTACGCGGTTAAAAGATTGGATTAAAAAGGGAATTCAGCCACCTGGAGGTTTTTGGGAGGGCCATGACATTGTATTTGACCCAAGGGTGATGTGGCCATGATTCCATTATTATCAACGATTCTATCTCTTTCTAATTTTGCCCCAATTATTCAAAAGTGGATTCAAAGTACTTCTAATGATCATGATTTAGACCATATCACATCAATGATCATTGGTATTGCGCAAAAAATCACAAAATCAAAAACCCATGATGATATGTTGAAAGAGCTACAAGAATCAAAAATTTTAGCATCAAAATTTCAAGATAAAATGACAAAAATGGATGAGAAAATTCAAAAAATTATCTTAAACGACAGAAAGGATGCAAGGTGTCGAGATATGTCTTTGATCCAAGCTGGAAAAATTAATAAAAGAGCAGATTTTATGGTGGTATGTGCGGCCATTGGATTATTAATTTGTTTAGTCACAATTGGATTTTTTTCACATAAAATATCTGGAGAAGCGATTGGCATTATATCGACTATTGCAGGTCTTTTTGGATCATGTCTAAAGGATGCGTATGGTTTTGAATTTGGCTCATCACGAGGAAGTAAGGAAAAAGACAATGTTTTATATAGAAAAAGTCTTTTTTAGTAGAATTTGATTTTTTAACAACCTTGTTCTTGAATAATTTTCAAAATAGGTTTAATCTGTAACCACAGGGTTGTTTAAATTATTTAAATTTTGTTAAGAAAAATCTTGACTTTATCGTCGGCAGCAATGGTCATTCCATATGTGACAGCAACGGCTCAGGAGCACATGTATTTGCCTCATGAATTGCAATATGAGCAGAAAGAATTACCTCCTGTTGTTTATTCCAAATCTTCATCTAAAAGTGCAATAGATAGTGTGTCGTCTCACCTTTTTCATGTGGGTTTTATGTTTGGACCCACCATGCGAGGACATCAGAGGAACAGCAATCTTCCAATT
>JALRGP010000120.1 GCA_023259685.1 Alphaproteobacteria bacterium
AGAAAACCCCTTTGGGAACGTGGTGTTCAAAATATTTTGTTTGTGATGAATGAACTGCAAAAAATAGAACCACAGTTGGATCTGAACAAAGTGATTTTAATAGGCCATTCTAACGGCGGCGATATGTCTATGATGCTGGCTCAGACTCATCCTAAAATGGTTTCAAAGGTTATTTCACTTGATAGCAGAAGGTATCCTTTCCCAAGAAATCCGAAATTAGAGATTTTACGCTTTGGAGCAATAGATGATGAACCAGATGAAGGCGTCGTTCCTGAGTCCGGCGTTCAAGTTATTTATGTGAAAGGAGCTCGACATATAGATTTGTGTGATCGAGGAAGTTCGCAAATCAAAGATAAAATTAAAGAGCTATTGTCAAATGTTGTGTATGGAGGTCCTTAGGCGGCATTTCTTAAGTCCTCATTTTTGTCGGCAATGCCGTCTTTGAAATTCACTCCTTCTATCACTTCCGCGGCTCTATTTTCTCCATTTAATTTCCTCCACCTTTTTTGCGCCGATTGCATTAACTTAAAGACCATTGCTAGTCCCGTTTTTCTTGATAAACAGCCTCGTGTTTTTCCTGTCCTTAAGCGAACTGTTGCAAAGGTTGATTCAATGGGATTTGTCGTTCGCAAATGCGCCCAATGCTCTGCTGGAAAGTCATAAAAAGCAAGAAGCTCCTCACGATCTTTTTCAAGGCAATGGGCAGCTTTGGGGTATTTGAGGCTATAAAGATCCAAAAAATAATCAAAAGCCTTTCCCGCCTCACTTTTTGTATCTGCCATCCAAATATTATGAATATGCTTTTTGGCACTGTCTTGGAGGTTTTTAGGAAGATTTCCTAAAATATTACCCGTTTTATGCATCCAGCACCTTTGCTGTTTTGACTCACCATATTCCTTCTTTATGGCTTTCCAAAACCCCATTGCCCCATCTCCAACACAGAGTTTAGGGGGAATGTTCAAACCTCGCTTCTTTAGGTCTAGCAGTAAAGCGCGCCAGGAATGTTCACATTCTCGAAAACCACCTTCAACGGCAATAAGTTCTTTCTTTCCAAATTCATCCGCACCAACAATAACAAGCAAACACTGACGGTCGTCCATGCGTGCATTGAGATAAACACCATCAACCCAGAAATAAACATAGCGTTTCTTTGAAATGTCCCGCTGACACCAATCCTCATGTTCTTCTTCCCATTGCTTTTTAAGGTGGCAAATGGTTGAAGCTGATAACCCTTTGGCTTTGGGGCCGACAAGAGCTTCAAGGGCCTCTTGAAAATCTCCTGTGGAGATGCCTTTCAAATACAATACAGGCAACAGTTCTTCCATGCTTTGTGTGCGTTTCAAATAAGGTGGTATCAGGCTCGAGGTAAATTGAACGCCTGAGCCACAACGATCCCGCGTGCGTGGTATTTTGATCTCAATATCTCCAAGGCCACTCTGAATTGTGCGAGACGGAAGGTAACCATTGCGCACAATTTTCTGGCGACCCTTGTCATCCTTATTATTCTCATACTCAGATAAAAAACTCTGAATCTCTGCTTCAATAGCCTTTCCAAGGAGGTCGCGCGCTCCTTCTCGGAGTAAAATTGTTAAAGCATCCTCTGCTTTTTCTGCTGGATCTTTAAACGGTATAATCTTATTATCGCTCATGGCGTATCTCCTTTTAGTTTCTTATCAAAACTTAAGATACGCCGCCTTCAATTAATCGCCCATACACAACTTTTTGTTATAACTCAAAATTAAAAAATCAATTATTCAATTTTTAGATAGGTAAATCATGAAAAAAGTTATTTTATTGGGCTCTTTTTCAAAACGGATGGGTAAATTGTGATGTTAAAATAAAAAAAGTGAGATTTAATCTAAATAAAAATGGAA
>JALRGP010000121.1 GCA_023259685.1 Alphaproteobacteria bacterium
TTGGGTCGCACGTTGTTGTAATCATCAAAATCTTCTTCTAAAAAATCCAACGGATAAGAGGCAATCCACTCGTAATTGTGACCCTGGGTTCCTCCCATCATAAATTTAACCCCCGTTGCAATAGAGCAAAATTTTCCAATCATCAGTTGATCCATGTCATCTGTGATATGGCGATCATCAAGGCCGTCCAAATACATGACGCAATCGTCAAAAGAATGGCCATGGTAATACCCAGCGTAATACGAATAATCTCCAACAATAATATGCTTAGCTTTGACGTGATCTTTTATAATGATGGAATCGCGGTAAGTTTTAAAGGGGTTTGTCATAAAATTTTTTCATCCTATTTTTGTTTTTCAACAATTTTTTTCCAAATGGGTGGCAATCCCAGCACGCATGCTCACCTTCATCACACGGAATTTATCTTCGCCATCGCAATCAGAGTAATCGATGTGAAGATTATGATTAAAGCCACAATGACCTGGCCAGGTGGGAATACCTTCGTGAAGTGTATGGGTTAAGTCAATAAGTTCGTAGGGAAAAGCCATTGAGCTCTGTCTCAGTTCTTATGTCACAATGTACATTTATTTTAGGTGTTTTTTCTTAAATCTTCAAAAAATCCTTGCAAAAGGTCATAACATTTGGTTTCTAAAAATCCCCCCATACAGGGCGTAGTTCGTTGTTTTTTTAAAAAATCAGAATAACATCCAAAGTAAACACGGCGAATTCTCGAGAGTGAAATTGCCCCCATACACATATCACATGGTTCCAATGTCACATATAAATCCACATCGCTTAAATACGGAGTCTTTAAAAAATACGCCCCTTGTTGTAAAACCAATATTTCCGCGTGGGATAAAAAATGCCCATCTGATCGGGTTTGATTGTGGGCTTTGGCAATGACATTGTTGTCGTAGACCAAAACGGCCCCAATGGGGACCTCGCCTTTGTCCTTTGCCATTAACGCTTGGGCGTAGGCTTGTTCCATAAAGTGTGTCATATCATTGAATGAATTTTTTATGTCCATAAAGAATCATGAATTCAACTCACATCTGTATCTTTCATTACCATGCTTTCCCTCAAATTTGTGGAAAGAAAAACCTAATTTAAGATAAAAAGACAATGAATCTATATCTGTTTCAGCAAGAATTTTATCATATTGATAATGTTTTTTCATCTCATCAAAAAGTAACGTTCCAACGCCTTGTCTTTGAAAAACTTTAAGGACGCTGATGTGGCGCACTGTTATGATATCAATCGTTTTAGAAAACCCTAAAATTCCAACAAGAATATCACTTATAAAGGCGCCAATAATTGAATGATCTGAATTCTTATAGCTTCCAATCACCTCTAAAACTTTTTCTGGCGAAGGATTGCCAATTGCGCCATGAATAACTGAAGGCAGCCTTCCGTCATCAAGGCTTACAGATTTTATGGTAATTTTATTTCCTGCATTCATAAACAATAGACTCATTTCACTTTGGCAGAATTAGTAAGCAAAGCATCCGCCTCAGAATCAGAAATCCATTTCTTCTCTTGCGAAAGAATCTTAAACTGCAATTGCGCAGGTTTTTTATTTAATGGTTCTGTATGTATTATAGCAGCAGTATATTCTATACCGACAAATGTAATATTTAGCTTTGCAGTAATTTTTTCGACAGATTCAAGATTTTTCTTTTTATCATCAATGAAAATAATCTTTTTGAACTTCAGCTTATATAGTCGATCACATTAAGATTGACAAAGATTTTGCATAAAAAAATGTTAATATTGTAAAAAACTTCATTAAAAAAATATGGCTCTTACCCAAAACGGGTGGGTAAAAGAGG
>JALRGP010000122.1 GCA_023259685.1 Alphaproteobacteria bacterium
TTATACCTACCTCATGCATGATTGTACTTAAATCATGCGGGACACAACCCAGAAAAAGATCTCGAAGAGATATGCCAGACATAAATTCCGTCATGGCAAATTGATGTCCTTCAAGCTCACCAATATAATATATTCGCGGTACAGGTACGGTTTGTTTTAATAATTCTGCTAGTTTTTGTTCTCGGTAAGCTGCCGTCTTATCGCGCACATAAATGCGCAAAATCAGTGGTTGGGTTTCATCTTCTAGTTGAATTTTGTAATTAAGATTAGCGCATCCACCAGCAATCAATTCAAATGATGTCAGTTTTTGATTAGGATAAGCAAGATGCACCATTTTTTCTACCATGCCTTCTGGCAGCTGGTAGGTCACGCTTGTTTTTTCCCAAGAAGATTTAAACATTGCAAAATGAGTATCATTTACCATTGAAGATGTCGTAAATTCTCTAGCTCTTGCAATTTGATTGGTTTTTCTAGTAGAGCCAAACGATAATGACCAATTTTTTTAAAGCCAATTGCAAGGTAAGCTTTTATTGCCGCTGGATTATCGGTAAATAATATTGCTTGTTTTGTTCCCTTAAATTTTTCCTTTTGCAACGTATAGGAGAGTAATAGTCTTGCAAATCCTCTATTTCGATATTCAGGAGGAGTCCAAACAGGACCAACTTGAACCACATCCGCAAAGCGAGCGTTAAAGGCGCTTAAGGATACTGGAGTCTCATCTAATAATAAAACCCAACTATCATTTTGCTTAAGGCGTCTATTTAAAACTTCCTCAATTTTTGCATCAATGTCATTATTACCATGCACACCTAAGGCCTCAATATCATAACTTTTCATCCACAGGATTAATATATCTTTGGATACATCCTGTGCGGGGACAACCTTCATATGCTGAGGCATACTAAGCTCATTTAAAGCTTCGAGGTTGATTTCATATAGACCTTCATTATTATTAACCCCGAAACGACACTCTGATAGACCAAGCCTCCTGATGACTTGTTCTGCTTGAATATGAGGACCTAAAATCCCTGCTATAGGCCTGCTAATATTCTTTTTGAAATGCAAGATAAGGTTTTCTAATACATCATAATCTCTAGTATGCATCATGACATTACCGTTCCAATAATGAACAATGACACCTTGTAGCTGATCATTTGTGTTAAAGTATCCAAAATATTCACCTTCAAAATCTGCCCCTTTATAAAGGGTGCCCGCAGCTTTGAGGTTGCTGCAAATAAACATACATTCTGCCTTATGAGGAGCTAAATATTCTTCCAATATTTTGGCATCTTGGATTTTTAGTAATCTTATGTTCATATTTCATTCTCCTTTTGTTTTGTGCCGCCAAAGTTTGTTTCGAGTGAAGGAGTATCATCCCCCAAAAATTCCCCCACTTGGGCGTCCCAGAGGCGTTTATAAAGACCTCCTTTTTTGAGCAAATCAGTATGAGTTCCGTCTTGAACAATTATACCTTTATCAAAGACCAAGATACGATCCATCTGAAGCAAGGTTGAGAGGCGATGGGCAATCACAAGGGTTGTTTTGTTTTGCATCAAATTCCATAAGGATTCTTGTATGAGGTTTTCCGTCATAGAATCCAATTGAGATGTGGCTTTGTCCAAAATAAGAATGGGAGCGTTCTTCAGAATAGCCCGGGCAATGGCAATCCGTTGGCGTTGCCCCCCGGAGAGTTTCACACCCCGCTCCCCCACCAGCGCTTCATATCCTTGGGGGAGTTTTTCAATGAATTCATGGGCATGGGC
>JALRGP010000123.1 GCA_023259685.1 Alphaproteobacteria bacterium
GGATCAGGGACAAACAATGGAGATCTTACAGTTGATGAGTCTATTGATTCTTCTGCTGCAATGACAAATACAAAGAATTTATTCTTCTTAGGAAAAATTACAAGCCAAAGTTGGTCAGTTGATAATACAGGAAATATTCATCTTCTAAGCGATGACAAAAGTACATTAATTTTAAAAAATGGTGGTCATCTTAAATTCTTTCAACAAGATGGAAAAACTCATGTGCACCATACGAAATTGCTAACAATAGAAGGAGCCTGGTCTGATTTAATGATAACATCTTTAGACACCCTTGTGTTACAAAAGAACATGATGATAGATTCTTTAGTAGCAAAAAATTCAGCTATTCAAAACAATAGTACCTTTAAAAGCGAGAATATTGATGTCAAAGATCTTGATAATTCACAAATTGGTGTCATTGTAGTAGAAAATTTAGATATTTCGAAAGAATTTACTAATGACGGTATAGCGACCATTTCTGAAAAAATGATCTTGGGAAAATCTTTTCAAAATCACACAACAGGAAAAGTTTATTTAAAAGATGCTGATTTTTCAAAAATTACGTCCTTTAGCCAAAAAGGTGATTTGATAACGAAAGAAGGGGAAATAAAACTCCCAACGCATGTCACTAATGATGGGACTTGGCAGGTTCAAGGCAGCAAAATTTATGGTGGAGATTTCATTAATAATAAAACTCTTAAGGGACTTTCTGCAGAAATTGAACATGTGGTGAATACTCATGGTGGAACTGTCGATATTGTGCGTTTCAAAGGATCCATTCTTAACAACGGGGAAATGAATTTTTCAAAGTTCAAAGGTTTTGGGACCAATAATGGAAAACTCACCCTATTAAAATCCATTGATCCCACTTCTTTGATTACAAATAATCACGATCTGATTTTCTTAGGTACGCTAACAGAGCAACCTTGGATAACATACAACAAAAAAGGAAATATTCATCTTAAAAAAGATGACAAATATGTGACCTTAAGAGGAGGGGGAGATGTTGCTCTTTTCCAAAAGAATGGAAAGATTCATGTAAGTCACACAGAGGATTTAATTTTAGAAGGATCATGGTCTGATTTTATTCTGACTTCTCAAAATGGATCTTTAGTGACAATACAGAGCACATTTCACACAATTTCCTTAGAAGCTTATGGATCCAATATTCAAAACAAAGGAATACTCGGAAAAGGGTTTCTTACAGTTAAAGATCTTTATAATCATCCAGCCTCAAAGATGATGATCTCACATCTGAATGTTTTAGAAGGATTCAAAAATCAAGGACGCGCGGATATCTTGGAAAAAGCGACATTTTCAAAATCTTTTATTCATCAAGGAAAAGCAGACCAAGATGGCATTTTATTTTTTAAAAATGCTGATTTTTCTAAGGTTATTGAGTTTTTACAAAGAGGAGATATCTTCAGCAAAAATGGAGAGATTGTACTGCCTCCGCAAGGCATTACAAACGAAGGTATTTGGGAAATATCCGATTCAAATATTTTAGGTGGAACTTTTTTGAATGAGAATATCCTTCAAGGATCTAAGGCAAATTTTTCTTCCCTTTCAAACAACCATGCCGTGAGACTTCAACATTTAGAGTCTTCCGATTTTAAAAATAAAGAACCAGGAACATTTAAAGGGGACTCTTTTGATGGAAACTTTGTCAATGATGGACAGATGCATAT
>JALRGP010000124.1 GCA_023259685.1 Alphaproteobacteria bacterium
CATGATATTATCGCGTGTTTTAATAAAGGTTTTTATATAAAAGATAAAAATGAGATTTTTTGAAGTCGCTTTGTGATATGGCTTAATATATGAATAACATTTATTTTAGAAAGTTTATTTATATTTTATAAAATTAAAAAAATTGATTAATTTGATGATATTATTTTTAAAATTAGAATTCGATTTTGATAAAATCAATTGATGTGGCAATCCTGTTGCCTCAACACTATACAATAATCATTTGCAAAATATAATTTAAAAAAATACGTCCTTTTTGAGACACAATTAAACGATCTTCACAATTTAATAAAAACCCTTGATTTTTAAGATCAGAAATTTTATCCATATGAACGACATTTTGTACATCATGAATGGAAACCCCTTCTTTTGTTAAACGCATTCCCATCAATAATCTTTCCATTTGCTGCTCTAGGGAAGATAAAGATGTTATATCATCTTGACTCAGCAATTGATTGTACCACTGCTTTGGATTTTTTATACGCATGATCGCCCGTCCATCAAGACGACTATGGGCACCTGGCCCCAGCCCCAAGTAATCCTTATATCTCCAATAAGCCAAATTATGTTGTGATTCATGATCTTTTTTTGCATAATTTGAAATTTCATACATGTCGTATCCAAAGCGTTCCATATAATTAATAGTTAATTCAAAAAAATCCGCTTGCACGTCTAAATCCGGCATAGGTAATTGATGATTTTTAAATTTCTTTTCAAAAAGGGTCCCCTCTTCAATTGTCAGTTGATACAAAGACAAGTGATCTGGATTAATAGAAAGGGCCATATTTAATTCTTCACGCCATTCATCGGTGGTATGGTAAGAACGGCCGTAAATTAAATCAAAAGATAAATTTGAAAAAATAGACCGTGCTTGAGTCATTGCGTGCAACGTTTCCTTTACGTGATGTTCTCGTCCCAAATTTTTCAATCCTTTCTCATTTAAGGCTTGCACTCCTAAAGACAACCGATTGATCCCAGCGTGATGAAAATCTTGAAATTTTTTGGTTTCAAAGGTTGTTGGATTTGCTTCCAGTGTAATTTCTGTCAAAAAATGTGGTTGTAAATGATTCAAGATTTTTTCAATATTATGGGGTGACAATAATGATGGTGTTCCACCTCCAAAAAAAATTGTGTCGGGATTTTGCGGCGCACCGTGATGACACCATTCTTTCAAAATACCATCGATCCACATATCTTGAGTCAAAGTTTCCTTGGCATAGCTGTTAAAATCACAATAGGGACACTTTGCTAAACAAAAAGGATAATGGATATAAATGTGTTTCATCAGTCCTATGTCTTGGTGCTGAAGACAGGAATCGAACCTGCGACCTACTGATTACGAATCAGTTGCTCTACCAACTGAGCTACTTCAGCAATGTATTAGTAATATAAATCTGGTGCCGCCAGAGGGAATCGAACCCTCGACCCCACCCTTACCAAGGGTGTGCTCTACCTCTGAGCCATGGCGGCATATACATATATTATAGCTTTTTTTTATTTTTTAAACAAATTGTTCAAATAAAAGGGGTGCGATTAATTTTTTATTATATTATTTTTTAAATTATAAATCAATTTTTATTTTTTTAGAAAATTAACTATTTATCCATATTATTCATACTTTATTAACTTTTTTATGATATTCACCCATGC
>JALRGP010000125.1 GCA_023259685.1 Alphaproteobacteria bacterium
GGAAGAATTCAAAAGGGCCAAAAAACCAGCGTTTAAAGTGTGGGCAGATTTTGGCCCTGACATTGGCATATTACAAACCTCTGCCCAAATCACGGTGCACTATACACCAGAAGGTCTTGTCGGCAAGCAAATTATGGGGTGTGTTAATTTAGGTGAAAAAAATATTGCGGGCTTTACATCTCAGTTTTTACTGTTAGGATGCGCGGATGAAAATGGGGCCATTTGCTTACTCACACTGGATCCTTTAGTGCCGAATGGACAAAAAATGTGTTAGAAACCTGGAATGCCCCCCCTATCAATTAGGAAAAAATTTATGACAAAAAATTCGAAATGAAACGGAGAATAAGTTGAACAACAAAATCCTGAATGAACTCGCATCAAGGGAACCGATCTTTCATCATCCGCAAAAGTTTGGAAAAACAAAACAAGATATTGAAAACCAAATGTGTGATGAATTTTGGGAGGTTGGTGCGTCAGGCACTGTTTATAAGAAAAAAGACGTCATAGAAACTCTAATCGAGCGCTATAATAACCCGAATTATCAAGATATTTGGGAAACAAAAGACTTTGAGCTCACCAAAATAGCACTGGATCATTATTTGCTCACTTACATTCTTATCCAAGATAAAATAAGGGTAACACGCAGATCAACAATTTGGCGAAGAGTCGGTGATGATTGGAAAATCCTTTATCACCAAGGAACCATTATTAAAGAGAAAAATATATGAGCCATTATGATATTGCTATTATTGGTTTAGGGGCTGTTGGAAGTGCTGCTTTATACGCAGCATCTAAGTTAGGGATGAAAGTTATTGGCATTGACCAATTTACTCCACCTCATACATTCGGCTCAAGTCATGGAGAAAGTCGAATCATACGCCGCGTCATTGATGATCAGTATACACCTCTCGCTTCCAGATCATATGAGATATGGAATGAAATTGAAGAACAGTTAAGAAAAAAACTACTCCATAAAAACGGATGCCTTATTTTATCCAAAAAAAATCAATCTGATAATTTATTTTCTAATAAAATTGAAAGTGCAAAAAAATATAACATAGATTGCGACATCTTAGACATACATCATATACATGCCAAGTTCCCGGAGTTTTCACACATTGAGGATATTTCGGGATTCTATGAAAGTGATGCTGGCTTTGCAAACCCAGAATTCATCATTCAGTCTCAGCTTGATCTTGCGCAACATAACGGTGCGACTTTGTCTTTAAATACGAATATTGTTCAGATAGAAGAGAGAGAAAAAAAATGCCTTATGATCACAGACGATGGGCAAACTATCAGTGCAAATAAAATATTGCTTGCAACGGGCCCATGGATAAAACATCTGCTTCCAAGAAAAATCCATCAATATTTCAAAATCTACAGGCAAATACTTTATTGGTTCAGATGCACAAAATTCACATATTTTCATCGTTCAACCTGTCCAGTATTTATTATCAATTTAGCAAATAACGGTGATCAAACAGATCATCTTATTTATGGATTTCCAAAAATTTCGGATAACATTAATGT
>JALRGP010000126.1 GCA_023259685.1 Alphaproteobacteria bacterium
CATCTCTAGATTATAGAACAATACCATGCGCTTTACAGAACGATTTCCCTCCTGTTGAACGATCGAGGATTCCTCGGTAGTTGCTTTTTCATTCAACTCACCGGTAGCATAGATGTTTTTTAGATGTAAAGATATATTGTCAACTGAGCAACCGAATAACTCAGCCATATGTTTCTGTGTGAGCCAAACATTTTCATTCTCAAACCTGACGGCAATGGAAATTTTACCAGCTTCTGTCTCATAAAATATAATGTCATTAGGTGGAAGCATTTGGTTATTTTTCTTGCTCATGCCTTATCCTCCTTCATCTCATCACCCAATACTTGTCTAATAAGAGCCGCTTCTTTTTCAAAAATATAAGGCCAATTGGGGTCATAGGGAACAACGTCAATACGATTCATTTTTTGCATACTACTTAATTCCTATTTTAGTGTCTTCGTCAACCACAGAATTAATTCATCATCAAGCGGATAGCTCTCACCTGGAACTGTGGGCTCATAATGATACGTCACGCCTTTACCATCAGGGATATAGCCGCGTTTAATATAAAGTCTCCCCGCTGGGCCGTATCCACAGTCTTGTCCTGCATAAAGGCCAACACCGATGCCAACGACTTCACTTATTATTGCAGCTTCTTTTTCAGCATGGTCTAAAAGTAAAGAACCGACACCCATTTTTCGGTAAGCTGGCAATACATTTAAATCCATAATCTCTGGGATGTTTTGTTCTTGAAAAGATGAATATAAAGAACGCCATTTTAAGGTGACATAACCGGCGAATTTATCATGGGCATGAGCCACCCAAACGATCCGTTCTCCTGCCTCTTGTTCCTTCACATACTTTTCAAAAAGACTCATTGGTTTATGCCAGCCAATATTGTTGAAAGCCTCAAACATAGATGTGATATGCTTTGATGATAAAAATTCAAAAGTTAACAGCATGGTTATTTTTTTAACTCCGCTAAGAAGTGGTTGATAAGTTCTTGAATATCACAACATCGCTTTGGTTGTTTTTGAGGATCTGATCTCTGAAGAAGGTCAAGCAAAGACAATATATTCAACAAATATGTTGTTGCTCGCCAAGTAATAGATAATTTTATGCCATTTTTTTGTAAAGCGTCTATAAATGAATTTTGAAATTCAGGTGGCATTTTATGCGCATACCTTAGCATATTAGCAACGTCCCAAAAGCAAGATCCTGAAAAAGCAAATTCCCAGTCCAAAATACCTGTAACAATCCACGACCCATTAACATTATCTACCAAAATATTGGCCAGATCAAAGTCACCATGAACGAGGTGCTTTTCATCGTCGGTGGGAAATAAATATGCTTGCTCCTCTATAGCTTGTTTGATTTCAGCAATCACCGAAGGATCTAGCGCAGATAATACGGTTTTGTCATTTAAGCAGCCTTTTGCAAATTTTATAACATCAGAGAATTCGCACTCTACCACCTCCAAATCTTTGT
>JALRGP010000127.1 GCA_023259685.1 Alphaproteobacteria bacterium
CCAAGCCTGAACATCATGTTCAAAAAGTTTTCTGGGTAGCTCATTGAATTATTCGGTGACACGAATGGCAAACCAGAACTAAATCGATAACACATTGCGGCGAGCGTTGGTACTTTGGCGATGAGGCGCAAAATCTGTTTGTCTAATGACGACGAGTTGGAAATCTCTTTTGACTCTGGATAGAAAGTGCCAAGAGCAGCAATCGCAGATACGAACATGCCCATTGGGTGTGCGTCATAGTGAAAGCCGTCGACAAACCGTTTACGCATGTTCTCGTGAATCATCGTGTGATGAATGACGTCGTAGTTCCATTTTTCAAGTTGTGATGCAGTTGGCAATTCGCCGTTCAACAGCAAGTATGCAACTTCGAGATATGTCGATTTTTCGGCGAGTTGTTCGATTGGATATCCGCGATACCTCAATATTCCTGCATCGCCATCAATATATGTAATCGAAGATTCACATGCAGCAGTTGACAAAAAAGCCGGATCGTACATTCGCAAGTCAGGGTCAAGTTCGCGCAATGCGCTCGACGGAAAAACCCCGTCTCGTAGCGGAACCGTAACTTTTTTACCAGTCCGGTCATCAATAATGGTGATTGTTTCAGCCACTGTGGTGTCCTTTTTATGTTGCGGGAGCTTCCAGTCCCAGCAACAATCTAGTCGCAGGATGCGTTGTCGGGACCGCTATAACGGCGTGTTGTCGTGCTTGCGAGTCTGGAGTTTTTCGCGTTTGTCGCTGAGCATCGCGAATGCTGCGGCAATTTCACGGCGACTATCTGCTGGGTCAATCACGCTGTCAACATATCCACGCTCAGCAGCAACATACGGATTCAAAAATCGCTCAACATAGTCTTGTTCGAAGGCTTCGCGCTCTTGAGGTGTTGCGCGGCGTTGAAGAATTGCCGCTGCCTGACCGGCGCCCATTACTGCGAGTTCGGCAGTCGGCCATGCCATGCATAGGTCATTGCCCATTTTTTTTGAGTCCATGACGATGTAGGCACCGCCGTAACTCTTGCGCAAATTCTTTCCTTAGCCTCCATTACTGGAATTTTAGATACTTTGAAGGGTGATGGAATTCGTTTTGATAATGCTGTGATTGTTTATGAAAATGATGAAAAATTTTTCACCTTTAAAGATTTTTATGGAACTGGCCCATCCCTTGGTTTTATTGTTGAGGGTAGAATTAATAATACTGATAATTTTGTAAGTGTGGACGGTAATTTAATTCCTGCTTATGAAGTTAATCGTCTTTTATCTAATATTCCAATTTTAGGTCAGATTTTAACTGGCAAAAGTGGCGATGGAGTATTTGGTGTTAGCTTTAAAATTAAGGGAAAAGATAATAATTTTGAGACAACCATTAACCCTATTAGAACTTTAACACCAAGATTTGTGCAAAGATTTTTAGAAATATTTAAATCAGCTAAATAGCTTCTATTAAAACG
>JALRGP010000128.1 GCA_023259685.1 Alphaproteobacteria bacterium
AACCAAATGTGCAAGGCAGGTTTGTCAGCATGGACAAGACAACAACGTGAAGCAGATAAGGCACGAGCTAACCTACTTCACGAAGTGACTACAGGCCAGTTGATGCCTCAGGACATACCTGCTCGAGAGCTTGAAATTGAAACTAAACGTACAACTATTGACATGTCATTGGTGCCAACTGAGAACTACTTTCAGACGCTAGATGACTTGCTCGCTAGTTACTAACCTTCTAGGTCAATCACTTAATTGTGGTTGGCCTTTTATTTTAGCCTTTGCTCGTCAGTAGCTATAATTAAGTAACCTCTATTAAGCTAAATGTTATACCGGAATTTCGAAAAGGTAATTCAGCTAAAATAACTCGGCACAGAACTAAAGATGATCCGCGGATTTACTTGTCTGGTGAGGTAGGCTGCTTTCAACTATCGTTACCTAAAAGAAAGGTAGTGGATTTTAATATTTTTGTTCCTAGTTTTATATGTATGTTATATTATATATAGAAAAAAAATGATAATAATAGTATATAGGGTTAAGCCCAGGAAACTGGATAAGCGTACTGTGCTGCTGGAAACGATAATTTTTCTAAGTCTTTGTTTTTTAAGGCTTTTTTGCACAAATTTATTTGTTCTACATTTTGCAAAAAAAGCCAGTTTGCATACTTTTGCTATTACTTATCAATGCTAATACAAATTATGGCACTACTATACTCTGCTATTAAGTAACCAGCTCAGGCCATATAAAATTTATCAATGCTAACAATAAAATAATTCTGTTTTACATTGGATAAAAAATATTTTATAATTATATTGAATCGAACAAGTGCTGGCGAAGCCAGTGCTGAATCCGGCGAAGCCAGTGCTGAATCCGGCGCAGCCGGTGCTAGCGTAGCTGGTGCTGAATCTGCTTTAAGTCACAAGGAGTCTATTATGTCAACACTAAGTAAACTACTAGAAGGCAAATATTTGTATCACCCAGACGGCTACGTGTATAG
>JALRGP010000129.1 GCA_023259685.1 Alphaproteobacteria bacterium
GTAAATTTAAAGTTAAGATATTTAAAAAATTTGCACTTAAAGATGCGGTAACAGCTCACGAGGAATTAGAGGCTAGAAAATTAACGGGCCCTTCGATTTTAGTTCCGTAATTAAAATTGTCTGAAGATAAACAAAAAGAAATTATAGAAGTTAAAGAGGTTGAGGCTGAAAGAATTAACCGTGAAGAAACTTTTCGCCCAAGATTTAAAAGAATACGTTTAAGTCCCCTTTTTCTCATTTCCATCTTAATTTATATAATCAGTGGAATTTGGGGATTGTTTATTTGTTTTACAGTGGTGAAAGATGTTTTTGGTCCAATCATTGCTTTTTTAGGATTAATTTTTTTTCCATTTATTCTAACCCTTGCTCCTTGGTATGCAGCACTAGCAAATCATGATTTTTATCCACTTCTTATAGTTTATGGTGGAATAATTTTAGGAACTTTGTGTTTTAGAATTGCAATCCGATCAACCTTTAAAAACCAGTGATGGTGCCCTAATACGGACTTGAACCGCAAACCTACTGATTACAAATCAGTTGCTCTACCAATTGAGCTATTAGGGCATTAGCAAAAGAGATTTTAGTACATAATCTAAAATATAAAAACAAACATTATTTTGTTTATATTAAATCAATAAACTCAATATTTAATGTAATTTAAAAGCAGCGACACCCAGCTTTACAGCTGGATGTTTAATATTTAACTATTTTTTTGTAAAATACTTAGGCTGGAAGAATTACAGTATCGATAATATGAATAACGCCATTCGTACATTCGATATCTGTTTTTGTAACTTTAGATGTTCCGTTTAATTTAACGCCATCATCTGTACTAATTTTTACATCAGCACCGTTTACAGTTTTTGCAGATTTACCATTTAAACCCATTACATCTGCTGCCATCACTTTGCCAGCAACTACGTGGTATGTAAGTATAGATTTAAGTTTTGGAACATCAGCAAGTAAAGAG
>JALRGP010000012.1 GCA_023259685.1 Alphaproteobacteria bacterium
GATTTGGTCTTAGGTTTAGTTTAATTGCGGGTATTTGTCATTTTGAGTTGGCTCTTTGATGTTTTGCAGGAGGTCTAATATATCGAAGGAACACTATTTGAAGAATTTTGTGATATTAATGATGCGTTAAAAAATCAATACAGCGCCATCACAAGTATATCTTGGTTGCAAGGCAGAGATACACAATATTACACAGAGAAATTAAAAAAAGATTCACTAAGGCGTTTTTGTGTTCATGCTAAAAAAGCTAGCACTGGCAAACGATATTACTATGTTGTCGATGACAATGATCAATGTATAAAATTTTGTGGATTTGGTCATATCCAATCAGATGGAACAATTGATCCAAATTCTAATCGTCAGCATTAAAAAATCAATAACCCCAAGTATTGGGGTTATTCTTTTAACTTAAAAGACACGTTGATAAAAAATTATAAAAACCTTATGTACGACGACGTTTTTAAAACAACACACCGTTCATACCCTTGCAAATCCTTATATACTTGAACAACCTGAAAGCCAAAGGAATGAGCCAAAGAAATGACATGTTCCATTTGTTTATATCCAACTTCAAACACAATAATGCCACCTGGTGCCAGGTAAGGTGTTAATGATTGAAGGATTGATGGATACACCTTAATGCCACCGTACAAAGCCAAAGGTGGATCAAAAGAAGCTCCTTCGTCAATAATTTCATCTTTTTCAATATAGGGAGGGTTGCACACAATGACATCAAATTTTTTTTTCTCTACATTGGATAGCCAATCACTATGAATGAACGTTAATTTATCGTGAACACCATGTTGAATTGCATTTTTTTCACATATTTGCAAAGCTTCCTTAGACACATCAACGGCGCACCCTGTGGCGTTTGTCATCATTTTAAGTAATGTCACAATCAAACAACCAGTGCCTGTACCTAAATCCAATATGCGTGGACCGGGTAGAGTATATTTTAAGGCCGCATCGATGATTAACTCGCTTTCTGGTCTAGGGTCAAGGGTATATTCATTTGTGAAAAAAGATAAACTATAAAACTCTTTTAATTCCACTATTTTTGATACAGGCTCACCATTGTCATATCTTTTGAGCCATTCATTGAAAACAATTTGCTCATCGCCGTTTAAGTGAATCGGCCACCTTAAAAAGACCTCTTCTTTCGTGATTTTTTTAAGGTGAGAAAAAAATGTCGATAAAATATTAAATGGTATCGACCTGTCCATGACAATTTTTATAACGTTTTCTAGATCCACAAGGGCACAAAGAGTTACGTGTTTTAGGTGGTGTAATGACGTCTTGTTCTACTGGAGTGCTGTTATCAGAGGTATCTGTATTTTTTGATAACATTTTCAAAAAATCAGGATCTTGCATTAATTTGTCAATGTCTAAGTTTTTTAAAAATCCCAGTGGATTCCCATCATCCTCGTCTTCCGATGAAATGTGTTGCCCTTCATAATGGCAAAATGCTGATACAAAATCTGTTTTCACTTGCTCCATCATCGATTGGAATAAATGGAACGCCTCTTTTTTATATTCATTAAGGGGATTTCCCTGCGCATAGGAGCGCAAATTAATACCTTGTCTTAGGTGATCAAGGGTCAGCAAATGATTTTTCCAAGCATGATCTAAAATACGTAACAACATATTTTTTTCAGACGTGATACTGTCAAAAGTTTTCGACAGATTTTCCACATAGTTATCCACAAGCTTTTTTATTTCCAAACGTAGCAAAACCGGTGTCAAATGGGATGTTGCCTTCCACTCATTTACCGGAAAGTCCAATGAAAACAAGCGTTTCCCGTCTTGGTAAATTTGATCAAAGTTCCATTCACCCTCGCTAGCCTTGGTATTTTCAAACTTATCCACAAATTGATCCACAACATCGTTGAATAACTCTTCACGCAGGTCACTGAGGTCTGTGGAATCCATAATTTCAAAACGTTGAGCATAGACGACTTTACGTTGATCATTCATCACATCATCAAAGCGTAACAAATTTTTACGGATATCAAAGTTACGGGCTTCGATACGTTGTTGAGCTTTTTCAATGGAGCGATTTAACCATTTATGTGCCAACACTTCATCTTCTTTGGTTCCAAAACGCCGTAGCATCGTATCCATGCGTTGTGTGGCTCCAAAAACGCGTATCAGATCATCTTGGATAGAAATAAAAAATTGTGATGCTCCTGGGTCTCCTTGACGGCCTGCTCGACCACGTAATTGGTTATCAACGCGCCTGCTTTCATGGCGCTCTGTTCCAACAATAAAGAGGCCACCGGCAGCTTTAACTTTTTCTTTGTTATCGGCAATATCATCTTTAACCTGCTGGGTGATACGCTCAATCTCAACGGGATCATCAATGCCTTCTAATTCTTTTTCGAGGCGCATCTCGAGGTTCCCACCCAATTGAATATCGGTTCCGCGTCCCGCCATATTTGTGGCAACCGTGACGGCACCAAAACGACCAGCTTCCGCAATGATGTAGGCTTCTTTTTCATGGTGACGGGCGTTTAAAACTTGATGTTGAATACGTTCTTTTTGTAAAAGATTTGAAATAAGTTCCGATTTTTCAATGCTGGTTGTTCCAACCAAAACCGGTTGTCCTCGTTCGCGGCATTCTTTAATTAAATTGACGACGGCATTATATTTTCCTTGTGCCGTTAAATAAATATGATCATCTAAATCTCGCCGTTGAACGGGAACGTTGGGGGGGATCTCAATAACACACAGTTTGTAAATTTCTTCAAACTCAGCTTCCTCTGTCATGGCGGTTCCAGCCATTCCAGATAATTTAGGATATTGTCTAAAGAAATTTTGATAGGTGATTGAAGCAAGAGTTTGGTTTTCTGTTTGAATGCGGACTTTTTCTTTGGCTTCTAAAGCTTGATGAAGACCATCTGAATAACGACGCCCTTCCATCATACGGCCCGTAAATTCATCAATAATAATGACTTGGTTATCTTTGACAATATAATCCACATCACGGCTAAATAATTTATGAGCCTTTAATGCCGCATGAACGTGATGAACAAGTGCGATATTACCGACATCATAAAGGGAGCCACCTTTTAATAAATCATTGTCTTTTAAAAGGGTTTCCATCTTTTCCATGCCTGTTTCGGATAAGATAACCGTATGCTGTTTTTCATCTTTTTCATAATCACCTTCCACTAAATGAGTAATTAAAAGATTAATGGCCGTATATAATTCAGATGAATCTTCAGCAGGACCAGAAATAATTAAAGGGGTGCGCGCTTCGTCAATTAAAATACTGTCAACCTCATCAACGATTCCAAAGTTAAAGGGGCGCATGACCATGTCTTCTTTTCTAAATTTCATGTTATCTTTTAAATAATCAAAACCAAATTCAGAATTGGTACCGTAGGTTACATCGCATTCATAAGCGGAACGCCTTTGATGATCGCTCAGACCATGGTAAATACACCCAACGCTGAGCCCTAAAAAGTTATACAGCTTTCCCATCGTTTTGGCGTCACGTTTTGCTAAATAATCATTAACGGTGACCACATGAACACCTTTTTCACTTAATGCATTTAAATAGACAGGAAGGGTTGCCATTAATGTTTTTCCTTCACCGGTTTTCATCTCCGCAATCATTCCTTCGTGCAAAGTGATACCACCAATTAATTGTACATCATAGGGTCTCATACCTAAAACGCGCCATGCTGCTTCGCGAACCGTTGCAAATGCTTCCGGTAATAGTTCAGATAAATGAACACCGTTTGCTATTTTTTCTTTGAATAAAGATGTTTTAGCTTGCAATTCTTCATCCGTTAATGTTTTGAATAAATCTTGGTACTGATTAATTTTTTTAACAGATGCATTGAATTTTTTTAAAGCTCTGTCATTAGCACTGCCTAAAAATAATCTTAATATTTTTTTCATACTCGTTGCTTAGGTCACATAAACCCCTTATATTAAATCATACATGAATTTGATGATTATGCAGAATATTTAAAAGATGCATAAGTGAGGTCCAGAGGTGCTAGGGCTTTAGAATTAAGTTGTTTGATTCTAAAAATTAGATTTTCTGAGCACACCAATACACAGGAGACAACCCTTTATCAGATCCTTTTTTTTCATAACGACTTTGAACCCAATCAACAGGACGTGTCATCCGTTTCCATATAAAAAGCTCAGATGTATCGATGGCCCGTTGCTCCACCCATTCTTGGTAAGATGGGTGATCTGTTGCAATATAAATGCAACCATTTGGTTTTAAAATTGTATGCAGTTTTTTTAAAAAATCATTTTGAATAAGACGTCGTTTGTGATGTCTTTTTTTGGGCCATGGATCTAAAAATAAAATAAAAATGGTATCAATAGAGTCGGGATTTAACACACTGACAACTTCTTGAGCCGGAAGATTCAAAATAAGGCCGTTAAAATTTTGATCATCGATTTTTTTTAAAAAAGAACATACCCCTGTAATAAAGGGGTCGATCCCTATAAAAAAATGATCAGGATTTTTTTGATATTGATGAAATAAATGATCTCCTGTACCAAAACCGATATCCATCACAACGGAAGTATGAGATGGAATTTGATGAGGCAGATCTTTTAAATCACATGATAAATTCGGCAAAACGTCATTCAATACATTCTTGGATGATATATTTAAGGGCCTTGCAACTTTTCGTCCGTAAAATGGGTTCATGTTGTCATCCACCCTCCACCCAGCACCCTTGTGCCATCATAAAACACACATGCTTGCCCTGATGAGACCCCGTATTCAGGTGATTCAAAAGTCACCATTGCACCTGTATCGGTTTTTTTAACACGAGCCGGAACAGGTTGATGAGCCGATCTCACCTTGACGCAGCAATAAAAATCATCTTGGTTGGTGAGCCAATTGACATCCGTTAATTGAATATGATGAACCGCCAAAGCCTCTTTAGGTCCCACCACAACCTGATGCAAGATGGGATCTAAACGCACAACATATAAAGGATATGGTGAAGAAATGTGAAGCCCTTTGCGTTGCCCGACTGTAAAATGGATAATTCCTGGGTGACGCCCCAAGACACCACCATCCAGATCGACGATATCTCCTTCTTCTAAAGCGCCGGGCCTGAATTTTTCAATCACTTTTGTATAATCGCCAGAGGGAACAAAGCAAATATCTTGGCTGTCTGGCTTGTCAGCAACCGGCAAGTCATAACGCTTTGCGATGTCTCTTGTTTGATCTTTGGATAGCCCCCCTAAAGGAAACCGTAGATAATCTAATTGATCTTGTGTTGTTGTAAATAAAAAATAGCTTTGATCTTTTTTAAAATCATGGGCGCGATGCAATTCAGCCCCATGGGATTTTTGAATACGTTGTACATAATGTCCCGTCATCAAGGCTTTGGCTCCTAAATCTTTTGATGCCTTTAAAAGGTCTTTAAATTTCACTTTTTGATTGCATTTAACACAAGGAATCGGCGTTGATCCTTTAAGATAATCATCCACAAATGAGTCAATGACTTGCTCTTTAAACACGGATTCATAATCCAAAATATAATGGGGAAAATTCATTTTATCCGCAACACGCCTGGCATCATAAATATCTTGACCCGCGCAACAAGCGCCTTTTTTCTTAAAAAATTGCCCCTGATCATACAGTTGTAGGGTCATTCCAACCACGTGATACCCCAGTTCCACCATCATTGCAGCCACAACAGAGGAATCAACCCCTCCTGACATAGCAACCACAACCGTGTCTCCTTTTTTCAAAAAAGAATCCTCAAATTTAACCATAAAGTATCCTCGAGACCAATAGATTTGAATATATATTAATCTACCATAATTTTTTTGCTAAATGACAGTGAGCTTTGTTAAGATTTCACAGGAAAGATGTCTTTAAAACGAATGCTCCGAAAAATCATCGTTAAAATAAAATTTTTGATACTGTCTTGATTTTGTTACAATCGTTTAAGATGAAAAAATCTGACGATGTATGAAGGTTTTAATTTTAGGGGTGAATGGTTTTATCGGCAGTGCCCTTGTTGAAAATTTATTAAAAAAAGAGCATGTCTCCATTTATGGAATGGATATGGACCATGACAAAATCAAAGAATTTTTATCTCATCCCCGTATGAATTTCGTAGAAGGTGACATTACCATCAACAAAGAATGGATCCATTACCATATTAAAAAATGTGATGTCATATTACCCCTTGTGGCCATTGCCACCCCAAGTGTGTACGTCAGTGATCCTTTACGCGTGTTTGAATTGGATTTTGAAGCAAATCTTGAGCTTGTTCGCCAATGTGTTCAACATAAAAAACGCCTCATATTCCCCTCGACATCCGAAGTTTACGGCATGAGTTCAGAATCCGAATTCAAAGAAGAATCCACCAATTTTGTTTTAGGACCCATTTCAAAGCAACGATGGATTTATTCATGCTCCAAACAATTATTAGACCGGGTTATTTATGCATATGGTGTTCAACATGATTTGCAATACAGTATTTTTAGGCCGTTTAATTGGATTGGTCCTAAACTGGATCATATTTTGACACCAAAAGAAGGATCTTCACGTGTATTAACACAATTTATTTCAGATGTTTTAAAACACCAAAAAATTAAATTGGTTGATGGGGGTGAACAAAAACGATCCTTTACCGATATTGATGATGGTATTGATGCTCTTGTACGTATTATCGAGAACAAAGACGGCTGTGCAACAAGACGAATTTTTAATATTGGAAATCCAAATAATAATTATTCCATCAAAGAACTGGCCACCGTATTATTAGATACATTAAAAAATTATCCATTTTTCAAAGACAAAGCTGATAAAACAATTATTGAAATTGTCAAATCTCATGATCATTACGGTCAGTTTTATCAAGATATTCAAAACAGAACACCATCCATTGAACAAGCGCAAACCTATTTAGGATGGAGCCCCAAAATTGGATTAAAAGAATCACTGATTAAAACATTAGATTATCATTTATCTCATTTAGATCATTCCTTAGCCTAAGGATAAGATGATTGGATGATTAAGGATTTATTTTATCATTATTTAATCCAAAATCATTTGGGGGACGCCGATTTACTCAAAGCCCTGCATGATCAAGATTCATTTTGTGAATTAGTCCTTGACATGAAAATAATGACGGTAGATGAATGGGGGCGCATCATGAGTCATATTCATGGCCGTCCTTTCATGAGCCTTGAAAATATGCCTGTTTTAGACATGTCTGACCATTGGGCCGCCTATAGAGCGATTCCATTTTTAAAAGATAATAATGGAATATTCCATATTGTATGTGCTAATTTGGACCATTTGCCTCCAACATCCCACGTGGCATATCAGGGTATCCCCCATGAAATTGATCACATTATTTTAAAATATTCAAAAAAAAATTTTAAAGATTTGCCGACTATTGAGGCTGTTTTAGCTATTTTACAACAAGCTGTTCTGAAGGATGCATCAGATATTCATATTTATCCTCAAAAATATTATGGCATTTTAAATTACCGTGTATGCGGTCGTTTGATATCCCCACAGTATTTCTCATTGTCCCAGTATCATTCTATTGTTTTACGTTTAAAAGTATTGTCTCATTTGGATATCACCCAAACCCATGAACCACAAAGTGGTCATTTTGAACATATTATGGGGGGGCGCACCATTGATTGCCGTGTATCATTTCATCCAACCATTTGGGGGGAATCCATTGCGATTCGTTTGTTAAACCGTGTAATTCATCAGCAATCTTTACACCAATTGGGCTTTTCTAAAGACCAAGAACACGCATTAATGTGTGTCAAAGATATGAAAAGTGGCCTTGTTTTGGTGAGTGGGGCAACAGGATCGGGAAAAACAACGACTTTATATGCGTTACTCCAAACAATGGATGCATCTAGTCGTTCCATTATGACATTAGAAGAACCTGTCGAATTTTTTCTTCCCATGGTTCGCCAAACCATGTGGAACCATCATCAAGATTTTCTGAAATCCTTGATGCGCCACGATCCGGATGTGATTTTAATTGGAGAAATCAGAGATCACATGACGGCGCAACTGGCCATGCGTGCGGCTCTCACGGGGCATTTAGTATTATCAACTGTACACGCCCAAGATATTTTTCACATACCTGCACGTTTAATCGATTTGGGGGCAGATCCATCTTTGTTATCATCCCAAAGCCTATGCTACCTTCATCAAGATTTGTCGTATAGCGATCAGTCCATTCACTTAAAAGCAGATGTTTTGGTGATTGAATCGTCCGTTCGAGATGCCCTCAGACATTACACATCAGCCATCACCTTTGAAGAAAAAGTCAGGGACGCCTTGATCTGTGTAAATTGAAATAACTCAATGACAGGTCAGCCACTCGTTTGACGAGTGAGACTCTAAAGGCTTGGTCTTAAGATTCAAAATTGTGTATACTCCTCTTTGGCTTAAGGAGTCAAAAAAGGAGTACACACATGATAATAACATCATACGAAAGTTTAAGTCATTCAAAATGGGACTGTAAATATCACATTATTTTTGTACCGAAGTATAGAAAGAAGGTTTTATACGGAAAGATCAGGAAATATTTGGTACAGGTATGTCATGATCTTGCGCACCAAAAAGGATGTAAAATTATAAAAGGGAACATGGTTCAAGATCATGTTCATATGTTGATAAGTATTCCACCAAAGCATGCAGTTATTGTCGTCAACCTTAATGCGGTCGACTATAGTTGGCTTTGAAGAAGAGCAAATGAGATCTTACATTAAAAATCAAGAACAACTTGATAGCGCAGGTTACGGGTGAATCTGGTGAATTTTAATCCGGCAGTTTTCTAGGTCTCCTCAACCCTTTAAGCCCCCAGCTTTGCTGGGGCGTTATGACTGAGCCTGCAAATCTTGATTCAGCGAAACGTTCAGAGATTGAGAAGATTGTGAAGCAACATGATCAAAACCACCCAATGCCATAAATAAATGACATCCCCTGCATAAGTTGCAGGGGTGTCTTGTAAAATTTTCTCAACCTCTTCTTTTGTGAGACCACTGACAGTCACAATCATGTCAATAACACATCCACTTTTATGCATATTTTTGATCATCTGAACTTTGGCTTCGTAAGCTCCTTCTTCTTTGCCTTTTTCAAGTCCCTCTTTCATTCCATCGTTCTTGGCCGTTTGAAGGGCATCGACACCATCCAAAGACGCAATCTTAAACCGTTCGTATTCCATCAGCTCCCCTTGGTTCCACATACATTTTTCAATTGTATGGTAGGCTTCCTCGATTTCTATGGGTGCGGGGATGTTATTCATATCCTGGGGACCTTCAGCGTTCTTAAAGAAATCGATCCATTGGGCAAGGATTGGATCCTGTTTCGCCATGGTTTCATTAAACTTTAGCAGTTCGATAAAGGTATAGGATACCGTATCCATAAAGCATTTTTTAGTGACCGTTTCTAGTGGAATATGGTGGCTCACACACGGAACATCGTCAGTGAACATCTTGTGGGTCAGCAGAGAAATCATAATAACGGGTTTGAGGGCGTCATAGGAATGATCTTTTCCCGATTGAAGGGGTAGTGTGTAGGATAAAGACGTATAGTAATGACACCGTTGAATATCATGATCGGCAGATTCCTTGCATAACTCATTTTTTGATGGTATCTGCTGCGTTACTCCGATGCTCGAATCCTCATTTACTTTATGTAAACTGCGGTTCGACGCGTCGGGGCTGCCTTGCATATCTCTATCATAAAAAGGTTCTGCAAGAAGTCTGGTCTTCCTATTTTGCATTTCCACAATAAATTGGTGACCTTTCTCGTCAATACACTTCACGTCAATGACACAAAATTTAGAGCTGTTCGAAGGCGGTAATAAATAAGCAGGCAAAGGTTCCACCTTCACGATTTTAGGCCTTCCTTGGCCTTGCAAAACGGTGTTCAGGAAGTGACGCAGGATATGCTCATGCTTGGGCAGTTCAAAAATCTTTTTAAAAGCCAGATCATTTTTGGGATCAAGAAAGTCTTTTTGAGGTGCCATGAAGTATCTGTGGAGATGTTTTTTTTAGAATAACATAAGAATCTAGTGTAAATCTTGACCAAATTAAAATATCATAATATTGAGATACCATTTTAATTATTTCTCATGTTATAATAAATTTTATACATTGATGAGTTGATAAAAATACGTCAACCATTATATAGAAATCTCGTTTATGTGGGTGCGCCAGATGAGAAATTGATCAGATGTATATTGTCTCAAACTACTTCGCACTCAATAAGGAGATACTTATGTTTAAAGAAATGTCATTGCCAATACCATTTATAGAAGCCCTAACAAATGCTGGATTTGAAAATCCAACACCTATCCAACAAATCGCTATCCCCCTTGCTTTAGAAGGTTATGACGTACTAGGAAGCGCTGGCACTGGAACAGGTAAAACACTAGCCTTCGGCATCCCTTTGATAGATCATGTTGTCAAAAATCAAAATCACCAAGCCTTAATTTTAACTCCTACACGTGAATTAGCTCAGCAAGTTCAAAAAGCTATTCATAGTGTTCTATACAATCAACGTATTCGAACTGCTTTATTAATTGGGGGGGAACCCTATGGGAAGCAGATTTCACAATTACGTAGTAATCCAAAAATTATTATTGGAACGCCTGGTCGAATCATTGATAATGTAAAAAGAGGAAGCTTAGACTTAACAAACATATCATTCTTAGTTTTAGATGAAACAGATCGAATGTTTGATATGGGATTTGGTGTTCAATTAGATGATATTATGAAATTTTTAAAAATCAAACATCAAACTTTAATGTTTAGCGCGACATTTCCAGATAAAGTCATTAAACTTGCTCAAAAATATCTAAATAATCCTCAACGTGTGAGTATCAAGGATGCCCCAACTCCAATTAACCTAGATCAACAAAACATTCGAGTAAAAGAATCTGAAAAATATGATCATCTTTTAACTGAATTAGACACCAGAGAAGGAACTGTGATCGTTTTTGTGAAAACAAAAATGGGTGCAGAACGTTTAGCTAATAAATTGGTTTATAACAACCACTTAGCATCTGCGATTCATGGTGATTTACACCAACAAAAACGGGAACGCGTTATGCGAGATTTCAGAAGTGGTAAATATCGAATTATGGTTGCTACCGATATTGCAGCACGTGGAATTGACGTGCAACATGTAAAGCATGTGATTAATTATGACCTTCCTCACTGTCCAGAAGATTATATCCACAGAATTGGACGTACAGCTCGTGCAGGATCACACGGATCGGCTTTGAATTTAATTTCATCTCAAGATCAAAAATATTGGTATTCCATTGAGCGTTTAATGAATAATGATTCATCATCTTCCTTCCCCTCATCAAATCATAGACCTCTACAAAGACAGTATAGAGACAGAGATAGAAATAACAGTAGTAGAGATAGAAAAGGTAAGAATAGAAGATTTAGACGTGCTAAATCAGGGTGAACACATCTAAAGTTGTTGAAAAATTGTCACAATTCTTTTAGGATTCATCATGATTTTTTGTACTGTCCGTTTTAAAGATATTTTGTAACTACCAATGCTTACCTACCCAAAGATGGTTGAAATGTCAGAAAAGATATTTTTTGTCTGTTTACGAGCTGTGGATAAGAATCCACGAATAAGACAAAAATAATCCGCTCTTTTTTGAACACGAAAGCTGACTTCTATTTTTTGTTTCACTTTCATCATCAAGTGCGCTTCTGCTTGATGATTCGTAAAAGGCACGCCTTGATGTGTTAAGATAGAAGCACACTTTCATTGACACCAACACCAAGTAAACGAATAAATATTTTAGGATGATCTTTTATTTTTGCGTAGTCAATTGACATTCAGAGTTTCTTGTTAAAAATATTGATTTACTTTTATAAAAAACAATTGGTGCCTGCTGCCAGAGTCGAACTGGCATGCCTTGTGAGCGACAGATTTTAAGTCTGTTGTGTCTACCGATTCCACCAAGCAGGCCTAACTTAAAATTAATGTTTTTTAAAAAAATTGTCAAACTCAGACATGAGAGGAAATTGACTTACCTGTCATTGGACGACTATTTTTGTTGTTGATTCAATTTTAATTGATCAAATCTTTTTTTTTGTTCTGGCATTAAATTCACATTCAAACGGGTGATTTGTTGTAAAATTAGATCTTTTTGATGAAGATCTCCATTTAAAAAATGAACTCTGCCAAGACCAAGTAATCCATCAATTTTTTGAGATACATGCAAGGATCCCATCAAAGCTTTTTGAAAGGTTTCTTTTGCATCCGCTAAATCATCATGATGATCTTGCTCAATGGAACATAGAGCTAAAAGAGCTTCACCTTTTTTTAAGCAAGCTAAATGAAATAATGGAGAATCTGGATCATTAATAATGATAATGTTAAAGCTTTTAATTGCAATGTGTAAGCGTTTTTTTGCTTCCTCACGGTCATCTTTTTCTAAAAAAACCAAAGCTGAATCTAATATTTTTTTGGCTTGTAAATATTGAGGGTCAGCTTCAAGAAACGGGGATGGATGGGACATTTTCTCTTGTTCTAAGAATGTGACTCTTTTTTCCAAATCATGCAATCGATCTTCTAATGAAATATTTGACTTTTTAAAAACGGCTTTTGGATTTTTTAAAAGGTGATTATATTCTTGTGTTTTTTGTGCTAATTCAAACTCTAATTTCTCAATTTCTTTTAGTTTTTTTTGAGCTTCTTCTGGAATTGAAAAAGACTTGTTCAATAAAAAACCTAACAAAATGATGTGCTTTAACATGTGTGGCACTATAATTCATGACAATCTTTATAAAATTATTTTAGCATATATGTGTAATCGATCGAATATGTACATTTCGCCTAAAAGGTCAATGCAGGTTGAGTTTTGAGCTGTTTAAAAAAAATGTTAAGATATTACAAAGGTTTTTGTAATTTAAAAAGTGGATCAACATCAGCAGTCTGATTTTTTACAAGATATTGAGGCAGATATTAAAAGTGAACGATATCGTGTGTTATGGGCCAAATATGGCAAGTATGTATCATCATTTTTAACAATCATCATTTTTTCCGCTGGTGCCTATAGTTTTTATAAAAATCACCAATACAAAAAAACCCGTCAATATAGTGGTCAGTTTTTAGAAGCTCAGACCTTAATAGATCAAGGAAAAATTGAAAATGCATTGGCTTTATTAAAGCCAATGGTGAGATCGTCAACGCAGCTATATAAAAATATGTCAAAATTTTTATTGGCAACGACCCTTAATGCTACTGGTAAAACTGACGAAGCTATCGCGGAATTTCATCAAATTATTGAAGAAAAAGATTTTTTCTTCAAACCGCTGGCAATCATTCGTATGTCATACATTTATTTAGATCGTTCATTGGATGATGTTAAAAAAATAGAATCTGAGCTTCGTTCTGTGGCTCAAAAAGAATCTTTTGTTTATCATTTGGCTCAGGAAGTTTTGGCAATGATTGCCCTTAAGGAAGAAGATTATGTAAAAGCTTCATCAATTTTCTTAGAGTTATCTCAAGATTCTTCCGCACCCGTTGCACTTCGTTCCAGAGCTCGTCTTTTTTCACAAGATATGGCTTGTCGAATCCACTAATCACCACAGGTTTTTATTTATTATGAATTTTCGTATCACACCTCATTGTGAAAAAACGACTCTTTTTTGGAGTGAAAAATTTTCAATTCCTTGGATTGTTGCCAAAATATTAAATCAAAGGGGAATCACCCAAGAAGAAATTGAAAATTTTTTAACTCCCAAAATGATGACATCCTTACCTTCTCCTTTCATCCTGAATAACATGGAAAAAGGAGCTCGCCGTCTGAAAAAAGCTATCGACGACGGTGAGACGATCGCGATTTATGGAGATTATGACGTGGATGGTGCTTGTTCTAGTGCAATGCTTCGTGATTATCTACAACAACGCGGTGTGGAAACTATCTTATATATTCCCGACCGATTGCAAGAAGGTTATGGAGCTAATGAAAATGCCATGATTAATTTATTTGATCGAGGAGTATCCTTGGTTTTAATGGTTGATTGTGGTAGTACAGCCCATAAGCCGCTAGAAAAAGCTCAAAATATCGGTATGGAGGTTATTGTATTAGATCATCATGCCTGCGATCATGTGTTGCCACCAGGAATTATTATTAATCCTCATCGTCCAGACCAAAATCTAAGAGATCGTGAAGATTTGAAATATCTTTGTGCCGCAGGGGTGGTTTTTTTATTTTTAGTTGCCGTTGAAAGTTATTTCAGACAAATGAAGCCGGCTAAGATTATTGATTTATTTCAATTTTTAGATTTGGTTGCCTTGGCAACTGTGTGTGACGTTATGCTATTGAAAGGATTAAATAGAACGTTTGTTTATCAAGGATTAAAAGTTCTATCCAAAAGTCAAAGATCTGGAATTCAAGCATTGCTAGAGATTTCTGGTGTACAACAAAAATTGTCTACATATCATTTGGGTTTTGTCTTAGGGCCTCGTATTAATGCAACGGGGCGAATTGGAGAATCCCATTTAGGTAGTGTTTTATTAACGACAAAGCAACATTTAACGGCCCAAAAAATTGCATCCCGTTTGCATGATTATAATGCGCAGCGCCAACAAATGGAAAAAACAGCTCTTGAAGAAGCTATTGCACAAATTGAGACCAAAAGCTTACATAAACGTCACGTTATTGTGGTGTCGAATGAAAATTGGCACCCTGGAATCGTTGGTATTGTCGCATCTCGGCTAAAAGATCGCTATCAAAAACCATCCTTTGTTATTAGTATTCAAGCGCATCTTGCCAAGGGGTCTGGTCGTTCTATTCCAGGATTGCATTTGGGGTCTTTAATGCATAAAGCAATGGAGAACCATTTGTTAATTGGTGGAGGAGGGCATGAAATGGCTGCGGGTCTCACTGCTTATGCAACAAAGGTGGTAAGATTTTATGATTTTTTGGACGAAGAAATTGGAAAAATGGTGCTTCCAAAGGTGGTTAAAGATGTTGTGTCTTATATGCCTCTACAGGGCGTTACCCATGAATTTTTAGATCATCTAGAAATGTTAGAACCTTTTGGACAAGGTCATCCGCAACCACGTTTTTTAGTGGGTCCTGTGTCCATTGGATTTAGAAAAATCGTCGCACATTCACATATTCAGTGTACGCTTGTGGATGAGCATGGTTATTCTATTAAAGGTGTGGCTTTTCGTTGTGTTGGGTCCAGATTTGGAACATTTTTAATGGAAAATATGGAACCATTTTATGCCTTGGGTGTATTAAAACGCGAAGAATGGAGCGGTAAATTAGATATTTCTTTGACTATTGAAGATGTTTATAAATATCAAGACATTCAATCTTTAGATATGGCTTGTTAAAGATACAA
>JALRGP010000130.1 GCA_023259685.1 Alphaproteobacteria bacterium
TGTTCATGTTCTTCCTAACTCGACTCTAAATGGGCAACACAAATCTGTTCCGCGATCTCATACGTTACTTCTGTCCTGAGTATGTGTTTTTTGTCGCTATCCTTTGGCACTTTCTTAGACACCCGCATGACGGTTCCCTTTTATAGTCAAATTCGCCCCATCTTTTTGATAAATGATCCGCTAAAGATTTTCTGTAATATTTACACGGCTCTGTAAGTATGAATCTGTCTCTACAAGCCTTACAGTTAAAATCGAAAACATGGCCTTTGTGTCCGCAGTCTATTTCTTCTCTCCTAACCTATCTATCAAAGCTAAATAACCAATAGCGTCTACTACGTTGTCTTGTTTTGCGCTGTTCATCTGCCTGGTCATTTTTAAAAGGTTCATCATCCAGCAAACGTCCTCCGCGTTCACGATAACATTACTTCCATACTTCTGATGAAGATAAATAGTCCAGAGTTGAGCGATTGATACTAAGTTTTTACTTGGATGCCCGTAAGTCTCTTCTCTGTCTCCGTAAATTATGTCTTTAGCTAGGTCTATTGCGTTCACTTTTTTTCCCCATACATCCTTGACACTTCCATCGTCTTGATCGGTTCGCAGTAACGACCCAACCACCGTTATCTAACCTTTGATACGACCTACAATGAGAACAGAACTTAGTTCCTGTAGACTTATTAACAGCTTCTGTGATTCTTTTTTTCTCATCGTTGTGTTTCTGACCCATCCACGTTCCTTCGCATTTTGTTAAGTAAGTCTGTAACCATCTTTTTAGTCTCTGGAGAGTAAGATTTATTAGTATTGTCGGGTAGCATTAAAGCCTGTTTCCTCGCAGGTAACACTCGAAAGAAATCACTAGGAGACGGCCAAGAATCAGAAGTGGCGCAAAG
>JALRGP010000131.1 GCA_023259685.1 Alphaproteobacteria bacterium
ATTCTTTTACTTCGTTAATATCAAACTGTTTCATTTTATTCTCATAGTATTCTAGTATAGCTACTAGCTGCACAGGGCTAGTAGCTATAGTGGAATACTGAACATAGCAAAACGCTGCTCAGTTTTATATAATTCGTGCATAGGTTACCTTTATTATTTTTATTATTGAACCAGTTGTTTTAATACTAGTGTGGTGACTCCATTTGATCTAACAAGTACTTATATACTTTAGTTCGGCCACTGTTAGTATGCCACAGATCATCTGGCAGCTGCATATCAAATGCTCGGTTAGGGCTAGACCACCAACGCTGTACTAATTCATCAGTGCCTAGTAATGCCTTTAATATTCTATTTGCTTTTTCGTCAATTGAGTTCATTTTTATTCCTTGGTGCCCTAGGCGAGACTCGAACTCGCACGCTATTAAGCACTGGCTTCTAAGACCAGCGTGGCTACCATTACACCACCAGGGCTATTTGGTAGGGAAGACCGGAGTCGAACCGGTACGCCGTTAGGCGACAGATTTTAAGTCTGTTGTGTCTACCTGTTTCACCACATCCCCAAATTAGACTTCAATACTGCCACGATCGTGTATAATGTATATGCGATTATAGCTGCTGCGTAGATATTCAATATCACGAATACTACAATATGGTCCAGATTGAATACGAAAGTCTTTACCCGATTTCCAATCGCTAATAATCTCTTCACGGGTTTGCATCCACTTTCTCCAGGGAGCTGGTGTTAAGTATAGGTTGTCAAGTAGTTGCTGTACAGCCATTTGCTTTCCTTTACTGTGTAAAATAATATTATACACCCTAAAGGAAAATAAATCAACTGTAAAATTTTTGTTGCGGGCAATAGCCCGCAACTATTTTTAAGACCAAC
>JALRGP010000132.1:0-270 GCA_023259685.1 Alphaproteobacteria bacterium
GGTCTAAAGCAGGAGATTACTAATCTCTCGTACCGCAAGGTACCGTGGGTTCGAATCCTACACTGTCCGTAAACATATTTATTTTTACTTAAAATTTATTTAAATACTATATATTAAGGTGGGACTTGACAAACAAGCTCACCTTATGTATATTTAAGGTGTTGAGTGATTGAAAAGTGAAGGGAAGTAGTTGCGGGACTATCCGGGGTAGGATTGGTGTATAACCGCCCCCGCTCCTTTTGACCCCTCGTTGTGAGATGCCACCGTAAC
>JALRGP010000132.1:280-803 GCA_023259685.1 Alphaproteobacteria bacterium
GAAAGCGTTGTCAAATGAAGAGATAAACTTGGTTGAGGATGACAATCAAGATAATAGATAGGTTCCTCCCTAACTCAACGGGAGGATTTTTTATCCAAAGAAGTTGCTCCTGTGGTGGAATCGGTATACACAACAGACTTAAAATCTGTCACCTGTACAGGTTTGCGAGTTCGAGTCTCGCCGGGAGCATGGTTATTAAAGGAGAATATTATGGCACGTCAAGAAAAGAAGTTGACTGAAAGCTGGAATGAACAAAAAGATATTTCCGCAAGAAGAAAGAGATATGGTCAACTGGTACTGGTTTGAGCGCGGATTCTCAAACGAAGAAATAGAACGTGTACATGACCATGCAAGGAAGATACCCACTAAGGATGCACTGATTTTAGCAGCCGAATCTCCGGACTTGAATTACCGAAAGAGTCGTATTGGTTGGTTAACAAACATTCCAGAGCATGATTGGTTGTATGATAAGCTTATGGAAATGGTCATTCAAGCAAACAACGTCTTGTGGAAATTCGATCTA
>JALRGP010000133.1 GCA_023259685.1 Alphaproteobacteria bacterium
TTTTGTGAATGATCCTTGGTTCTAAGCCTATAAAACGTATGTTATGTTTCTACGGTTGATTATAAAAATAATCATACGGCAAAGATATTGGAAAAAAATCACACATGTAAATGTGGGCTGTTTTTCGGTTTATAAGATAGGCACCTGTCTCAACAACATGACCGAAATATTGCACGATATGGTGAGATTGAGCGATCGCACAAAACTTAACCGGTAGACCAGGATGATTTAATTGAAAAGACAATGTATCCCATAGCGTGGATTTTTCTATGGCTTCTGCTATGACTTTATTCAAAAGGCCGGGATCAAACTCAACATCATCTTCTAAAATCAAAGCAAATTGACAATCAGTTTTTAAAAACAATTCAAACGCTTTGTAATGACTGAGTGCGCAAGCAATTTCTCCCATTTTTGGTAAACGACCACGATTAAGATAAAAATTTTTTAAATCTAATTTATCTTTTAAAAAGTCTAATGTTAATTGTATTCCGTCTACTGCTTCAATGCGTTCACATTTAAAATTTAAGTTCTTAACAAGAGATTCCATTATGAGCACGCCTGTCTTTCGAGCGATCAAGATTGATAAAAAAACCGCACACTAGTGATGATAAAGACTGTTTATCTTTAGAAGATTGTAATGTTGTGGGGCGTTGAAGACTCTGATTAACGTTGGCTTGAATAGCTATGATATTTATACATATCAATATTAATATGACAGTTTCCACACTACCCCTCACTTTTTAAAAAGCATTTTGAGGAATAAAAATATTTAAGTTCATTTAATAAAAAGCAATTA
>JALRGP010000134.1 GCA_023259685.1 Alphaproteobacteria bacterium
CCGCCTGCGCCACAATATGCGCTTCCTGCTCGTGATACCGGGCGTTCAGAACATTATGGTCGACGCCTTCCTTGTTCAGGAATTCGGACAACAGCTCTGACTTCTCAATCGAGACTGTGCCAACCAGCACGGGCTGGCCCAGGCTCGCCCGCTCCTTAATCAGCTTGGCAATCGCGCCAAATTTGTCATGCGTATTCTTGTAGAACTCATCCTCATCATCAATGCGCTGAACCGGCACATTGGTGGGGATGGTGACGACATTCATTTTATAAATGTCAAAAAACTCACGGGCTTCGGTTGCTGCCGTTCCCGTCATACCGCCAAGCTTGGGGTACATACGGAAATAATTTTGGAAGGTGATTGACGCCAGCGTCTGATTTTCCGGCTCAATATTGACGCCTTCTTTGGCTTCAACAGCCTGGTGCAAGCCGTCTGACCAACGGCGGCCTTCCATCATACGGCCCGTAAATTCATCAATGATGACGACCTTGCCGTCCTTCACAATGTAATCCGTATCGCGCTTGAACATGGCATTGGCACGCAACGCTTGGTTCAAATGATGGACAACCTGCGTATTTTCAAAATCATACAGGTTCTCGCCCTGCAACAGGCCGGCCCCTTCCAACAGGCGCTCGGCCTTTTCGGTGCCATCTTCGGTCAGAACGACCGAACGCTGTTTTTCGTCCTTCTCATAATCAGCCTCGTCGAGCTGCTTCACAATGACATCCACTGCCATGTAAAGTTCTGACTTATCGTCGGTTGGGCCGGAAATGATCAGCG
>JALRGP010000135.1 GCA_023259685.1 Alphaproteobacteria bacterium
GCAACAGCTTTGGGCGTGTATTGTGCATTTTCATGGAAAGTTGGGGTTTTATGTTTGTTGACGTGGGTAATATTTTTCAAAGTATTTAAAAAATCATCGACCAGTGGATTGTTATCCATGGCTTTTGCGCCTTTATGGGCTTTTTTATTTTTAGAAGAATCTATGTATATATCAGCAATGGTGGGTATTTTTTGGTTGTGTGTGTGGACACACAGAGATAATTTAAAACGATTAATACATAAAAAGGAATTAGACGTATCATGATAACAACAATTCCAACAAAAATTGTTGGCCCTATTAAAATGCGTGGTGATGTGGTTGCAGATATAGCAGTCCCCCTGGCCACATATGAAACGCCCTTGTGGCCCTCCGTTCAAAGGGGAGCATTTTTATCCCAGCAATCAGATGGCATTTTTGTCAAAGTTCTTGGTTCCACAATGACCCGCTCTTTACTGTTAGAGGCACAAAGTTTGGAATCAGCGGTTTATATTCAATCATGTATTCAACAAACGCCCACAAACGTTCTACAAGACGTCGTTGGTTCAACGACATCTTTTGGTCAATTTCAAAGTATCGATATCAAAATTTTAGGATCTCTTTTATTTGTCAGGGTATCAATTGATCCAAAAGAAGCCTCTGGACATAACATGGTGACAAAAGCAGCCCAAGCAATTGGGGATTTTTTATGTGACAATTATCCATTAAAATTTAATAGCGTCTCAGGAAACATGTGTTGTGATAAAAAGGTGAGCGCAATT
>JALRGP010000136.1 GCA_023259685.1 Alphaproteobacteria bacterium
CGCTGGTAGTTGGTCTTAAAAATAGTTGCGGGCAATAGCCCGCAACAAAAATTTTACAGTTGATTTATTTTCCTTTACAGTGTATAATATTATTTTACACAGTAAAGGAAAGCAAATGGCTGTACAACAACTACTTGACAACCTATACTTAACGCCAGCTCCGTGGCGAAAGTGGATGCAAACTCGTGAAGAAATTATTCAAGATTGGAAAACGGGTAAAGACTTTCTTATATACAACGGCCCCTATTGCAGTATTCGTGATATTGAGTATTTACGCAGCAGCTATAATCGCATATACATTATACACGATCGCGGCAGTATTGAAGTCTAGTTTGGGGATGTGGTGAAACAGGTAGACACAACAGACTTAAAATCTGTCGCTGAAAGGCGTACCGGTTCGACTCCGGTCTTCCCTACCAAGGATATTTATGAGAACTCTTGACGAAAAAGCAAATGATATATTAAAAGCCTTATTAGGCAATGATGAATTGGTACAGCGTTGGTGGGCAACCCCTAACCGAGCGTTTGACATGGAACTACCAGACGATTTATGGCATACAAACGCAGGAAAGTTAAAAGTATATAACTATTTGCTAGACCAAATGGAATCTCCGCACTGATATGAAACAATTTAATATTGACGAAGTAAAAGAATATATACGACAAAGTAGTCAAGAAAGTAAGATTTATTTGGGTGCAGACAGTGAACGTACTAGATTAGATAGAATTTGGTGGGCAGACTATACTGTGGCTATT
>JALRGP010000137.1 GCA_023259685.1 Alphaproteobacteria bacterium
TTTCTGATGAGTGCTACTCTAATTGCACTCGCAATACCGCTTGCGTTGGTTGTAGGGCCTCAAACGGCCCTCCTGGCGGAGCTATTTCCAGCGAGAACACGCAATAGCGCAGCAACTTTGCCACACAACCTAGCAGCTGGATGGATTGGAGGACTGCTACCGCTGATTGTGACCTGGCTCAATAAAGAGTTTGCGAGTCAACTTGCAGGGCTTTGGTATCCAACTCTTTTTCTTGCAATTGCGGCGACTTTGGCAATACTGTATCTGCCAGAGACAAGGAAAGTGGATCTTAATCAATGAAGAAGGGGTAGCAAAATGATTGGTGCCCCATGTCCGACTCGAACAGACCACCTACTGATTACAAATCAGTTGCTCTACCAGATGAGCTAATGGGGCATTGACCTTCTAAAACTGGATTTTAACTTACTTCACAATCTTCAAAGCTGGGCGTTCGCTCTTGGTCTTGGCGGCATCTTGGTCGCCGAGGCCCTTATCTGCTGGACCTTTCGTTTCTGGATCAAATGGGAATGACATGCCTTGGCCATTCTCTCGGGCGTAGATTGCTAATACATGCGTGACCGGCACTAACACCTTCTTTGGTACACCACCAAACCTTGCCTGAAAACTGATCCAATCGTTCTCAATATGCAATTGATGGCAGGCATCTGCCGAGATGTTGAGAACAATCTCATTATTTTTCACAAACTCCATGGGCACCTCAACCCGTTCATCAACAAAAACGGCCA
>JALRGP010000138.1 GCA_023259685.1 Alphaproteobacteria bacterium
GGTGAAAGACCAAGTAAACTACCCCCAGAACAGCGATTGCTAATGACGCTTGAATATCTAAGAGAATAGCGAACATATTTTCACGTAGGGACCAATGACGGAGTATGTGAAACCACATGTATGCGTCTTGTAAAACGTGTGGAAGATATTTTGATCAAGAGCAGAGTATTTTCTTTGCCTGGGAAAAAAGCTTTCGATAATCCTGATGAACATTTTGAGGTTGTGATGATTGATGCCACAGAAACTCCTATTGAGCGTCCAAAAAAAACAAAAAAAATATTATTCTGGAAAAAAGAAAAGACATACGATAAAAACACAAGTTGTGGTTGATAAAAAAACAAGAAAAGTGATTGCTGTTGATTGTTCAGTTGGAAAAACTCATGATTTGAATTGATTTAAAAAATTAAAATTACTTCTGCGTCAATTCACAAAAATACTAACAGACAGTGGTTATCAAGGCATACAAAATTTGCATGACAACACAGAACTACCTCAAAAAAAGAAGAAGGGCAAAAAATTATCCAAAGAAGATAAGAAAAAAAATACTGCTATTGCTTCCCAAAGAGCAGGAAATGAACATGCGATAGGTTTTATCAAACGTTTCAAGATTGTCTGCGAACGTTATAGACATCGACGTCAAAGATTTGGTCTCAGGTTTAGTTTAATTGCGGGTATTTGTCATTTTGAGTTGGCTCTTTGATGTTTTGCAGGAGGTCTA
>JALRGP010000139.1 GCA_023259685.1 Alphaproteobacteria bacterium
TAAAAGTATGCACCGCTCATCGTCTGCTCCTTGTTGTCTATGTGTGTATTATACGGCCTTACGGCCCGGGTGTCAACAGTATTCCTTGCAGATTTTCAAGACCAGGGCGCGACGCTGCTCATAGGGCATGGCAAGATAAGCTGCACTGGTGTCACACAGGCGATCACCCACACCGTCGGCAAGGCTTTCGGCATCGAGTGACTCACCCCACTCGGCACAAGCGGCTTCCATGTCCGAGTAGATCTCTTGAATGATGTTGCGGATTTTCGATTCCATGTAGTGCTCCTTGTGTTGCTGTCTATGCATGTATTATAGCACAGAAGTCACAAAAAAAGGCACCGCTATGCGACGCCTTTTCAAAAAAGTTTGGAGCGGGTGATGGGAATCGAACCCACGCTATCTGCTTGGAAGGCAGAAGTTCTACCATTGAACTACACCCGCTTGGTGTATAATATCAGGATGCTTTTTGTTACATGCTATGTTGTACTAAAAAGTTTGCTGCAAGCATCCTATAAATTTGGTTGCGAACGGTTGGATTTGAACCAACGACCCCGAGCTTATGAGACTCGTGCGCTACCGGACTGCGCCACGCCGCGTTATTTATGTCGTATCCATTTGATAAACTCCACAGACTTGGGTTCAAGCAACGGTTCTCCGTCAGCCCCCTCTCCAACTTCTGTACCAGTTAACGTATACATGAAAT
>JALRGP010000013.1 GCA_023259685.1 Alphaproteobacteria bacterium
CATTTGCATTCCACTGAGTATCCAAATCATTAGCAGCCGTTCCATCGTAACGTGTGACGCTATCTTTACCAAGCATTGTATTAACACTTAAATCAATCGCGCCCATAAATCCATTGCCCATGGCAATATCGTATCCAACGTGTAAACCAACGGTGGGTTTTAATGATCCTGTAACAGAACCAAATTTAAAGTTGGCGCCAGGAATACCTTTAATAGCAGTTTGCGTAGCTTCATCAGCCTTCATATCTTGAGAGCGCCATGCGCCACCGACGTCTACACCAACGTAAACGGCGCCAATGTTAAATGCGAAAGATGATGCAACCGTTGATGCAAGGGTTGCTGCTATGAGAGACTTTTTCATTTGAAAAAAGTAATTTGAATTTCATATTAAAAATGTATCGAATAATTGATATAAAAAAAAAGAAAAAAAGATATTTTTTGAATACCATATTTAAAATTGTGTCTTTTTTACAACAGGTTTATTCGCAAAAACCATTGGAATAAACCTGTTGAACATCATCATTATCCTCAAAAGCATCAAGAATTTTATGAAGATCATCGCAGTACGCGGGGGTTAATGGTTTAAATATTAATTTTGATTCAATGAGACCTGGGACATTGATTAATTTTTCTCGTACCTGTTGAAATGATTCGGGCTTGCAATAGACAGCGTAACCATCATCATCCTCCTCAACATGATCAGCATCGGCTTCGATGGCAGCTTGGAAAATGTCGTCGAAAGATTTTTCTTTTTTAAAGAAGAAAAACCCCAAATGCTCAAATAAGAATGTGACGCTTCCTGTTTCGCCTAAATTGCCTCCGTGCTTTGAAAAAATGGAACGGATTTCTGAGGCTGTGCGATTTCTGTTATCGGTTAAAGTTTCAATGATAAAAGCAATGCCATTGGGACCATATCCTTCGTAACGCATGCTTTCGTATTGGTGACCATCCCCGTCTCCGATTGCTTTTTTCAAAGCGCGATCAATATTATCGTTGGGCATGTTGGCTTCTCTGGCGCATGCCAGGGCCGATCTTAAACGGGGGTTAAAATTTGGATCAGGTAATCCAGTTTTTGCAGCAACCATAATTTCTCTTGAGATCTTTGCAAAAATTTTGGCTTTTTTGGCGTCTTGGGCGCCTTTTCTATACATGATATTTTTAAACTGAGAATGGCCTGCCATTGCTTTTAAACGTGCATTTTTTATTTATTTTAAATCATTTCAAATGAGTTAACTAGTTTGTAAAAAATTATAAAAATTTGCTTGTATACAGTGATTTCTGGCATTATATAATAAGTGTTACATGTCTAAATAAATAATGTTTGCAATTATTAAAACTGGTGGCAAGCAATACCGAGTAAAAAAAGGCACGGAAATCCGTGTTGAAAAGCTCGCTATTGAATCCGGAGAAGTGATTGATATAAAAGATGTATTGTGTGTCAGTGGCGAGCAAGGCGTGAAAATTGGAACTCCTTTCTTATCGAATGTTACTGTTAAGGCTGAGGTTATTAACCAAATGCGTGACCGTAAAGTGATTGTATTTAAAAAGAAAAGACGTCATAATTATCGTCGTAAAAAAGGTCATCGTCAAGATTTAACAGTCTTGCGTATTCAAGAGATTTTAGCATCTTAAAAAGGAGTAAAAAATGGCAACAAAAAAAGCTGGTGGTAGTTCGAGAAACGGCCGCGACTCGCGCGGTCAACGACTGGGTGTCAAGAAATTTGGCGGCGAGTTTGTGATTGGTGGAAACATTATTGTTCGTCAAAGAGGAACAAAATTCTATCCTGGAGAAAACGTCATTATGGGAAAAGATCATACGTTATCCTCATCCGTTAATGGTCGTGTGTATTTTAAAAAAGGTTTTAAACAACGTACATTCGTATGTGTAGAAGAGGTTAAAGTATCATGAAAAGAACATTTCAACCGAGTCGTTTAGTTCGCAAAAGGCGCCATGGATTTCGTTCTAGAATGGCTACCGTCGGAGGTCGCCGTGTTCTAGCTCGCCGACGCGCAAAAGGTCGTATGAGACTCAGTGCCTAAAGAATTAACACTTAAAACGCGAGAATTTAAAGAGCTTAAAAAAGCAAAATTTCGTTTTAAGTGTTCTTTATTTATCGCGCAATGGGATCATTGCCCAGGTCAACCTGGGCGATATGGTCTTGTTGTGACAAAAAAAAATGGAAATGCCGTTACTCGTAACTTTATCAAACGCAGATTAAAAGAAGCTCTTAGACAAAAAAAAACATCCTTTGAGGGGCTTAGAATTGTTATTATCGCTCATCATTCGTTAAAAGATTCGTCGTTTTGTAATATTTTACATTCTTTTAATGATCTTTCTTTTTCTATATCCAATAATTATTAAAGAATCAGTCATTTATCTTTCAAAATTTTTTTAATCCCCCCACATATGAGGAGGGATTAAATAGATATTTTTTTAAACGGGGATGTTTTGATTGGCTGGGATTACTTCAACGTCCAAATCTTTGCCGTATTTAATATTAAACAATAACAGTAAAGGGCTTGCTAAAAATATAGAAGACAACGTCCCGATGACAAGGGCAATCATAATGGGCAAAACAAATGTTGAAATGACATTTCCACCAAAAAAGTACAACGCCACAACCGACAATAAAGTGGTTAAAACCGTCAACAATGTTCGTGACAACGTTTCATTAATACTTTTATTCAAAATATCAGTTAAGTTATCTTTTCGCATTTTTTGGATGTTTTCTCGAACGCGGTCAAACACCACAATGGTATCGTTAATGGAATAACTGGCGGTAATCAGTACAGCCGTAATCGCAGTTTCATTAAATTCCAGTGGAAAAATGGAAAACATACCTAACACAATCAAACAATCATGAGCAAGGGCAATAACGGCGCATACCGCAAATCGCCATTCAAAGCGAACCGCAATGTAAATCAAAATGGCGATTAATGCATAGCAAATTGCATAGAAACCTTTTTGTACCATTTCTCTGCCTACCTTCGGCCCCACCGTTTCAATTTTTCGGTATTCAACCGTAGATCCAAGGGTTGATTTGATTTTTTGAATAACAGCTTCTGGATCTTTTTGTTCTTCGAGTCGAATCAATAAATCATGGTCGGATCCGAATTCTTGCAAAGACACATCGCCAATACTCATTTTCAACAAAGTACTGCGCATGGATTCAATGTTGGGCTTTGTCTGAGTACGCAGCTCTATCGTCATCCCACCTTTAAAATCCACACCATAATTTAATCCTTTGAATAACAATGAAAACATAATGGTAAGTGTGGTCATGATCACAACGGCAAAACTGATTTTGCGCATTTTGATAAAATCAATGGATGTTTGATTCGGAATTAAATTTAAAATAGCCATAATAAATCTCCTTAAATTGGTAAAGAATTTTGAGGGGTTTTGTTTCTGAACCAATAGGCCGTCATTAATTTTGTCACCGATAATGCCGTAAACAATGACACGACGATGCCAATGATTAAAGTCACGGCGAATCCTCGAATAGAACCAGAACTGAACTCATACAAAACTAAGCCTCCAATGATGGTGGTTAGGTTTGAATCGATAATGGTCGCCATGGCGCGTTTATACCCGGCCTCGATGGCCATCAATGGTTTTAAACCTCGTCTCATTTCTTCCTTGATACGTTCATAAATTAACACATTGGCGTCCACTGCCATGCCAATTGTCATCGCAATACCAGCAATGCCTGGTAATGTTAGGGTTGCACCCAGCAATGATAAACCAGCAAATAACAAAATCAGGTTAAAGATCAACGCAATATTGGCAAAAACTCCAAACAATGAATAACCCAATACCATAAAGGCTGCGACCAATACAAATGAATAGATGACGGCCATTTTTCCGTGGGCAATAGAATCATCACCAAGGCTGGGGCCCACAGTACGCTCTTCTACAATTTTAAGGGGAGTAGGTAAAGACCCTGCCCGTAGCAACAATGCCAATTGATGTGCTTCTTTCATCGTAAAGGACCCGGTAATGGACGCTTGGCCATTGGGAATAGGATCACTCACAACCGGGGCTGTAATAATTTTTTGATCTAAAACAATCGCTAATCTTTTTTTGACGGATTTTGTCGTGGCTTCTAAAAACAAGCGTGATCCAATGTTATCAAATTTTAATGACACCTGATAAGCACCGTCCCTTTGATCCGATTGCATTTGGGCATCACTGAGATGATCTCCCGTGAGCAAAACTTCTTTTTTGATTGGCAAGTATTGAACTTTTCCGGGAATTCGGTCGTCTTGGTATTCCAACCACTCACTGTCGGTTGTAATTTGTGGTTTTGGATCATCACCAAAAGAAGGATCACCATCCACCAAGCGAAATTCTAATTTTGCCGTTTGTCCAATGAGTTTTTTTACCTCTTGAGGATTGTCGACACCAGGTAACTCAACAACGATACGATCAAGACCTTGCCTAATAATATTGGGTTCCTTTGTTCCAGATTCATCGATACGACGGCGAATCACCTCGATTGATTGGTCCAAAATTTGTTTGTTTCTGATATTTTTTTTATCCAATGTTAAAGAAACAATACATTGTTGGTCTTTTAATTGAATATCTAGTTCCGGATCAATTTTTCGCAATTCTTTTTTAAATATTGCAAAATCATGATGATTTCTAAAAGAAAATGTAATATCAGGATCCACCACCCCAGTGTCATCATGGCGCAATGTCAAATCAAGGTAGCCAATTTTTTTCTGACGAAGAACGGATCTGACGTTTTGTATCATATGTTTGAGGTAATCTCGTTCAACCGTTTTGAGGTCAACCTCAAATTGAAGGTGCGATCCTCCCTTTAATTCCAACCCTAAATTAACTTTGTTTTGCAGCCAAGAGGGCAGTTTATTCATATCCATCACGTTTGGAAGACAAAAAATCACTCCAATTAGACATATCAATATGATGGTTAAAGATTTTAAACGAGATACCTCAAACATTTATTCACCTTTTTTTTCGTCAGTTGTTTTTTTATTTGGGAAATTACGACGCACTTGAGGACGGCGATAAGGAGTTTTCCTAATTTTTTCTTTGCCTTCGTGCTGCGTTGGTTCTTTAGGTTCCTTTGTGTCAGGGGTGTGATTTTTTGTTGGTTGATAAATATCAGTGACGGTTGATTTTAGAACACGAATTCGAACACTGTCAGAAATTTCTAACAATACTTCTTGGTCTCCTAATCGGTCAATACGACCAATGATTCCCGACGATGTCAAAACTTGATCCCCCTTTTTTAAATTAGCCATCATATCTTTTATGGCTTGATTGCGTTTTTGTTGGGGCCTAAATACCAAAAAATACATGACTAGAAAAATTAATGCAATTGGGAGCAACGACATGATGTCAAAGCCAGAGGAGGCTTTTGTATCAGCATAAGCACTTGGAATAAACATTTTATATGTTTTTAATAACCGTTGACTTATTATATCAAAATATAAACAAGAATGTATTTTTTGAGGAAAATATAGAAAACAACATTAAGGTTGACTGCACAATAACAACTCGAACACTCGATAGTAGAGGTAATATGATGTTAAATACAAATAATTTCCCATTCTAGTAAAACGCCCGTGGTTTTTAAAACCTTTTCTTGAACAATTGTTCCCAATGTTTTCAAATCATCAGCCGTGGCATGTCCTGTATTGATCAAAAAATTACAATGTTTTTCTGAAACTTTTGCTCCCCCGCACATCATGCCTCTGCATCCTGATTGATCAATCAGTTCCCACGCCTTATGATAAGGGGGATTTTTAAAGGTGCTCCCTCCCGTTTTGACGCGAACGGGTTGTGATTCTTCTCGTTTTTTTTGATAATCAGCCATTTTTTCAAATACCAAATTCTTTGATAATGGGCGTTTTTCAAAGGCTGCTTTAATAATCACAAAATCACGAGGCAAACTAGATGTACGATATGAAAATTTTATTTGATCTTGTCGAAGGCGTTGAATATCGCCGTCTCTATTTACATATTCAATCCATTGCAAATGATCGCTGATTTCATGGCCATATGCGCCAGCATTCATAAAAATACCACCCCCAACAGTACCAGGAATGGTTGATAAAAATTCGAATCCACTTAAACCAAGTTGCGCCATTTCCAATGATAATGTTCGGTCTAACATGCCCCCGTCTACAATAATTGATTCATGCGTTATGTCAAAATTATGTAAATGAAGCTTGATCACAGGCCGAGATGTCCCTGCATCAGATATCAATACATTGGATCCGGCGCCCAAAACAAAATAGTCTTGTTTTTTATATTGTTTTAAAAAATAGACTAGCTCCTCGGTCGTTTCTGCTTTTAAAAATGTGTTGGCTGTCCCTCCCACCTGAAACCAGGTGAGAGGCGCCAATGGCACATGATGTTTTAGCAATACTGAATCCTTTGGATAATATACAGCTTGTTTCCGCCAGGAGTTGGAACTTCGACCTCATCATCTTGCTTTTTACCAATTAATGCGCGTGCCAAAGGCGACTCCACCGACAGCAATCCTTTTTTAATATCAGATTCTTCACTGCCCACAATTTGATACGCCACATTATGATTATTATCTTCATCAAGTAACGTAATAGTTGCACCAAACGTCACATGCTCGCTCTCGATTGTTGATACATCGATAATTTCTGAACGACTTAGACGTTCTTCCAATTCGGAAATGCGTCCTTCTATAAAACTTTGCTGTTCACGGGCCGCGTGATATTCTGCATTTTCAGACAGATCACCATGCACCCTTGCTTCTGCAATTGCTTTGATAGCAGCAGGCCTTTCATTGTTTTTAAGGTGATTCAGCTCATCGCTAACAAGGTTATAACCTTTGAGCGTCATCGGATTTTTTTTATCATCCATGAAGAAGTCTCATAGTGAATTAATAATCTCTATTATATCTATTTTTTACCAGATGATGCAAATTAAAACAGTGTTTTTTTTAAAAAAAAATAAATTATTTGTCTAAAATACAACAATTCAATTTTTCTTGTGCAATTTTTTTTTGTGGCAATTCTAATGTTTTATTATTCATGGCCTTTTTAAAATAATAGGTAGATAATTGAGTGTTCTTAACGATCGCTTCTCCATTTTTTAAAATAAAACCTAAGGTCAATTGCGCAGGTCCATACCCCAGGTCTGCACTGATAACATACCAAATCAATGCTTTTGTGGGATTTTTTTCTATCCCATGCCCGGTTAAATAACTGTCTGCTAAGGCTTTCATGGCCACAGGGTCACCGTCTTTGGCTCCTTTTTCAAAAAAAACCTTGGCTTTTTGGGGGTCTTTTAATTTCAAACAAAGCAAACCTGCTAAACAGTCTGATTTTGAAAAACAACTAAAAATCCCCCCAAGAAAAATCAGCCAACGCATACCGTGTGACCATCTTTCGCAAAAACATACAATGCGCCATCTAAAACAATAGGTGTTAAAAAGAACTCTAGCTCAAATGATAATGATTCAATAGAGGCTCCCGTTTGATGATTGATACGCTTAATGGTTCCTTTGGAACCAACAAGAATCAAGCCTTGAGACGTCAATAAAGGACCTGACCATTTTTGATCATGATCCAACATGGTACTCCACTTGATTTGACCTGTGTCTTTTTTAATGGCCAACAATTCCCCTTGATTTGTGAGTAAGAATAGAAAATCTTTATGAATAACGGGAGCCTGTGAGCCGGTTAAGTTTTTTTCAACTAAAATCTCACCGTTGTCTAAATTAAATGAACTAAAACGACCGCCAAAACTAATGGCGTAAATGACATTACCGTCAATAACAGGGGCAGCTTTAACTTGTGCTAAATTCGACAAAGTCTCGGTTCGCTGTCCAGGCGTCAAGATTGTGCTCCACAATACCTGTCCATCTCTTTTGGAGAACGCATACATTTCACCCGATGAAAAGGGCGCAATAATCACACCATCTTTCACCACGGGGCTAGCTGCACCAAACACAAAAGATGGCTCATACAATCCATTGTATGACCATTTAGGCTGTCCACTTTTTTTGTCAAGGGCGACAATCTCATTATTCACATTAATATAAAATAATAAATCCTCATCAATTGTTGGGCAAGAACGGATAGGAACTTTTAAAGATTGTTTCCACAAAAATGCTTTTTTTAAAATATCAAAAGCAACCACATCTCCGTGGGATGTGGTAATATACAAAATATTGTTTTGATCCAATGCTAATCCGCACCCAAAAGCATCTTCGTGGGAAAAATCTTTAATGGTATGAAGAGATTTTTTTGATGCAATATCAATAATATGAATGTCTCCATCATCGCCACACGCACATAAAATACCATTCAAAGAAACAGGCGTTGAAAACAATTCATGGGGCTTTGAAATTGTAAAAAATTTTTCTTTCCATAAAACCTTAAATCCTTTTAAGAGCAGAGGAGGCACAACATGGGACGACGCATATGCATTTTGCAACCAAGAATGATGATTTTCAAAATAATCGGGTTTTTGAGGTGTTTGAGTTAAGGTTGTATCAACATTGCTATCGCCCGTTGAACATATAAAAGGCTCTCGTTTTCCAGGAAGAGGAACCTTTATTGTTTCACAAGAACTTAAAAATAAACTAATGATAACTAAAATTCTACGACGATTTTTAACAGATAAACGCATCAATGTGATCATAATATTCATGATATTTATCATACATGATTTTTTCTTTATGAACTATTGCCACACTCATTTCAAAATCCACACAAAACAATGAACTGAGAGAATTTTTATGTCATAATGAATTTGAAAGAGGTTAATAATTATTTTTTGTGAATCTAAAGGCTTTATTATCATGGAATGATCAAATTGCTGAGATGAAAAAACGGTTAATAGTCGCAATTTTTGTATGCTTATGCGGGATTTTGATGATTGTCTCACGGTTGTTCAATATTATGCTTATTGGTCATCATCAAAAAAATAATGCTTATTTTGCACCTCATAATCAAAACTATCAACGAAATATCTATGATCGTCATGGTTGTATCCTTGCAACATTTTTAAAAACATCATCTGTTTACGCAAATCCAAAACATATTATTAATCTTAAAGAAACGGCAAAAAAATTATCTATCCTTCTCAAAGAAGATGAATCTAAAATTTATAATAAAATTAAAAAACATAAAAATTTTGTTTGGATTAGGCGTCATATCTCACCCTCATTAGAGCAAGCCATTTATAATTTGGGTTTACCAGGGATTGAAATTCAACAAGATCAAAAAAGATTTTATCCTCATGATGAACTATTTTGTCACACTATTGGATATGCAGATTTGGACGGAGTATCTTTGGGTGGCGTTGAAAAAGGATTGTACGAAACACTGAAACAACAAAATTTATACCTCAGTTTAGATGTTCGCGTTCAATATATCTTGTTTGATATTTTAAAAGAGGCCATGGAAGAATTTCAAGCTGTGGCTGCCAACGCAATCATGATGGATTTAAAGAGTGGAGAAATTTTAGGCAGCGTATCTTTACCATCTTTTAATCCCAATTATCCGTCAAAAATTAACATGGATACATTGTTTAACCGTAATACCATGTTGTGTGCGGAGCCGGGGTCTGTTTTAAAAATCGTCAATGTTGCCATTGCCCTTGAAACTGGTCGTGCACAATTGGATTCACAATTTGATGCGACCAAACCTGTTAAAATTGGACGCTTTACGGTGAGTGATTTTAAAGGGAAAAATAGGGTTTTAACTTTAGCAGAAGCATTTGTTTTTTCATCCAATATTGCCTCCATTAAAATTGCAGAAACCTTTGGACCTCAACTTCAAAAGCAATACATGACTTTATTTGGTCTGACACAACAAGTAAAATTAGAAACATCCGAAAATGAAAAGCCTTTGTTACCTAAAATTTGGAATGACACGACGGCGAAGAGTTTATCTTATGGATATGCTTTATCAGTGACACCTATTCAGCTATTGAAGGTTATAGGAGGCATCGTCAATAATGGCATGTCCGTGGAGCCAACACTTCTTAAAAGAACCTCTCCTATGCCAACACAACGTATATTAAGTGAAAAAACATCTGAGAAAGTGAGAAAGCTGATGAGATTAGTTGCCATTTATGGGACTGGGCGCACTGCTAATATTGATGGAGTGGGGGTTTTTGGTAAAACAGGAACAGCATACCAGGCAGGTAAAAAAGGCTATGGCAGCTCTCAAAAGAAAAGAACAACAACGTTTGTTGGTTGTTTTCCTTATGAAAAACCACGTTATATTTTAATGGTAATGCTTGATGATCCAAAAGCGAACGCCAAAACTTATGGGTATATGACTGCGGGTTGGAATGTGGCGCCAACAGCAGGACGCATGATTGAGAGATTAGCACCTATATTACCAGAAACATCAGATCATTCTCAATTAGGTTATGTGCCGGGCTGGTATGACAACAACCACGTTATGATGTTAAAGTATTCCCATTAAAAATTATTTAACTTCGACATTTTCGAAATTGATTGCACTGACCGCTTTTCCTGAAGCACTCCCGTCTTGTTTATAAACGTTGATAGTATCTGTGCGTTTTTGAACTTGGATAGTGACAACAACCTGGTCAATCTGTTGCTGCACTGATTGAATTCGGCATGTTTCAAATGTAATTGATTGAATAACTTGCAAAACCTTTCCAATGTTACCAAGTCTCTCTAGAGTAACTTTTTTGACAACCGCACCATTTGCCATGGTTTGATTTAATTTTGCAACGTAAGATCCCATTGGCATCACAACAACCAAATCCGTATGAACAAGGGTGGCAGTTGAATGATGTTCTCCACCGATATTGGGTGAAGAACTGCGGCTCATGGCGCCTGTCCAACCAAAGACTTCAACATATCCCTCTTTACCCTTAACATTAGAACTTTTATCAGTCAGCTTATCCATCATTATGAGCCACTCAGGAGACCTCGCATAGGCTGGAACTTGGGAATCTTGATTGATAACTGGCACACTGATGTTAACAAGTTGTCCCATATTATTAACAATTTGTAGATTTTGTAAGATAAAGCGCGGTTGCGGCATAAGAAGAGCAAAAGTCATCCTTAAGAATATCATAACATATTTCAATGGTATGACTTAATTTTTACTTTAATAGATAATGAAATATTAATGATTTATTTTTATTTTATTTAAAAATAATATAAACAGGAGAGATCTAAAGGGGTAGATCCATAATAATCCACCCCATTTTTGTAGGTTTTTATTTTTGAGTATCTTTTCTTAAAGCAATGACTGCCTCGACGCGTTTAGATAACGCACCAACGGCCCAAATCCATGCAAAACAGACGATCAAGAAAACAGAAAAGGCTGGAAAGATGATGAGCATCACATCCTTTGTTTTACCCAAAGAAAGAAGAGCTGTTTGAACTAAAGAACCACCGGACTTTCCGCCACGACCGCCAATCACATCAACTGCTGCTTTACCTTTTGTTTTTAATTCATCATCCAATGGAATGTAAGCCATTTCCTTTGTTGGATCAAACAGCATATATTTAATGGACTTTGAGATGGCAATAATAAATGCACCCAAAAATGTTGCAGCTGCTACAGGCGTTGTTGAAATAAATGTCAACAATGGCGCTGTTAAATCTTGGAAATAAATAAATGCAAAAAATAAACCTCCACCAATCGTAAACACCATTGGTGTAATAATGGCTGCTTTAAACCAAGAATATTTTTGAAGAATAGAAGATCCTGCAAATAAACCAAATAAAATTGCAAAAATACCAGTAAATGTTGAATAGTTACCCATAAAACCATTGTATGCTCCTTGGTCTCCTGCGCTATATAATTTTAATTGGTGTTTCCATTGGACTTCTACAAGGTTAATCGTAACACCATAGGCTAATAATAAAATTGTAATCAAGCCAAGTTCTTTAGATTTAAAGATTAATTTTGCACTGTCCATAAATGATAATTTTTCTTTTTTCTTTTTTTTGACGCCGCCCTCTTCTGGATCAAAGTAACGTTTATCATTTAATACATTTGTGTGCATCCAACGATATAACCCCATTGCAATCAGCCCCATCAAAACAACGGTTCCCATTAATAAATAGAGCGATACTTGCCATGCTTCTTCTTTTGTTGCATAGAATTGTTGAATTCCGTGGGAACAAAATGAGACCGTTTGACCAGAAAAAATCAAAGATGCGTTTCCAATAACAGCAAACAAACCATAAAAACGTTTTGATTCCTTAATACGTACGACATAGTTTGCAAATTGCCAAAATAGCAATGCTAACATGGCGCTGCCCCAAATTTCTGACAACACATAAAATAATGAATATGCCCAATAAGCATAAACATCAATTAACCCACTTAAACTTGGATAAGATACTTGCAAAGCTTGAACTGTCTCAGGACTTGGATGAAGGGCAGCCAAATTTGGATAAATAATGAATGCAAAAGCACCAAAAAATATCAAAAATGGTGTCACCACAGCATAGAACACATTCTCTCTACTCAAAGCATTTGTCAATTTTGCATAAATAATCACAAACAAAATCGATGCGGGTGTAACGCAAAAAGCTTTTAAAAACGGTATAACACCTGCGCCTGCAGCGTTGACCACAAGCGTGTCTTTTGTATCTCTTAATAATGTATAATTAAAAAGAATACAAAACATGATAAACCCAAGAGGTAAAAATTTCTTAAGCTCATGATTATGAATTGGCCAAAATCGTGCCCTGAGGCCCGTAAACTCAGCATTAGGCTGTGACGTACTCATAAAAGTTTTCCTTATTTTTCAGGCTTTTTTATAAAAAATGCATAAAAAAGCAAAATTAACCACAATGTAATTATTACCAAAAAATGATAAAAAGTCAAATTTAATAACGCCCCAGACGTGCAATTAAAAAATATCATGAGTCAGAACTTAAATAAGTTATGCTATCCTATGGATAAAATGGAAGTATATTCTTAACGCTGATGAAACACGAAAAAAAAGTAAAGAGTTTACGTGATAACTTAAAAAAACGTAAAGAACAGGCTCGTTTGCGCTCTAAAGACAGAAAAGAGGCTCATTAATATGTTTGATAAAATTGTTGTCATTTGTTACGCGAATATCTGCAGAAGCCCTATTGGTGAGGCGATTTTAAAAGGACTATATCCAGAAAAAAACATATCTTCTGCTGGGACAAAAGCGTTAGAAGGACAAGGCGCAAATCCTTTATCAATTCAAATTATACAGGAAGAAATGGGTTTTGATTTGTCGCATCACAAAGCACGACAATTAACCCATGACATAGCGTGTGAGAATGATCTGATTTTAGTAATGGAACAATCAATGTTATCAACAATTGTTCAAAAATATCCCATTGCTCAAGGGAGAACATTTTTAATTAACCACTTCAGAGGCGGCGGCGATGTAGCAGATCCATACAAACAACCTATTGACAAATTTAAACACACGTTTTTTGAATTAAAGGATGCCATTGATAGTTGGAAACCGTATTTATAAAAGGAGACAAACATGATATCAACTGAAAAATTATTACAATGTTATAAAGATATGGCATTAATTCGTCGTTTTGAAGAAAAAGCGGCTCAACTTTACGGAATGGGGCTCATTGGTGGATTTTGCCACCTTTATATTGGTCAAGAGGCCGTGGTTGTGGGATTCCAGGCCATGATGCAACCCCAAGACACGGTGATCACCAGTTACAGAGATCATGGACACATGTTGGCATGTGGAATGGATCCTAAAGGAGTAATGGCAGAGTTGACCGGTCGTATTGGTGGTTACTCTAAGGGGAAAGGGGGGTCCATGCATATGTTTTCAAGGGAAAAAAATTTCTTTGGGGGACATGGTATTGTTGGGGCGCCTGCTGCAATCGGAACCGGCATGGCATTTTCTCATCAATATAAAAAAGATCAAGGTGTGTGTTTATCATATTTTGGAGATGGTGCAGCTGATCAAGGGCAAGTATTTGAGTCTTTTAATATGGCAAGCCTATGGAAATTACCCATTATCTATATCATTGAAGACAATGGCTATAGCATGGGAACGGCTTTATGCAGGCACGCAGCTGATACGAATTTATCAAAAAGAGGTGAGCCATTTGGTATGCTATGTGAGATCGTGGATGGCATGGATATTTTTAAAGTGATGGAATCCGCTCAAAAAGCATTAGGCTATACAAGGTCTGGTCAAGGTCCTGTTTTATTACAGGTCAAAACCTATCGATACAGAGGACATTCCATGTCTGATCCTGGCAAATACCGTGATAAAGAAGAAGTCGATACAATGAAACAAAATCATGATCCCATAGAACGTCTTAAAAAATATTTACAAGAATCAGGAGTTTCAGAAGATCAGATCAAATCTTTAGAGAAAGACGTCAAAGCTCAAGTAGATGAAGCTGTGGAATTTTCTCAAGCGTCTCCTTTGCCAGATGAAAAGGAATTGTATACAGACATTCTTTTGCCAATCTAATTTTTTCTGACGTCAGTAAAAATTTATGTTACATATCCACGTGGAAGAATTGACCACAGTCAACCACAATTCATATTAGTACAGGCATGTGGTTTTAAGGTCGGCAAGGACCAATG
>JALRGP010000140.1 GCA_023259685.1 Alphaproteobacteria bacterium
ATCGACAGCTCTCTGCACCACAAAGGGCGGCACAGTAATGTGTTTTAATTTGGTGCCTTTGACTGGACTCGAACCAGCACGCCTTAAACTTCGGCACCAGGACCTCAACCTGGCGGGTCTACCAATTCCCCCACAAAGGCAATCTACCAAACTAAAATACACTAGTTCTCCACCGCGAGTCCGTCCACAGTGTTAAGCTATCCCTAGCACAAGGCTAGTGTATTTTAGTTTGGTGCCCCCGACCGGAATCGAACCGGTACGCTGTTGCCAGCGACAGATTTTAAGTCTGTTGTGTCTACCAAATTTCACCACAGGGGCAACTGTCTCGCTACAAGATCTATTCTAGCATCAACTGCCAGTGTGTCAACTACCAGTTAATTTGGCTAATATCGACTTATAAACCGCATCTCTATACTCATTCAGAGTAGCATCAAGGTTTGCATATCCTGTTGGATATATTGCAGCAATCTTGTCTAGTAATTGCTGTTGAACATCATATGAATCACGAATGACAAACTGTTGATATAACGAGTCAATCTGAGTTTTTGCGTGTTTTAACTGCCGATCGATCTCGTATAGTTTCATTTTGAATCTCGTATTCACGCAATGCTTGCTTTACCTTTGCTGCTAAATCTGGATTGTAACTTTCAATTTCAGACAATCTTGAACTTAACATCTGATAAGCAACTTGCTG
>JALRGP010000141.1 GCA_023259685.1 Alphaproteobacteria bacterium
AAACCAGGCTGATCTGAAAATAGTTGTGGTTAACTATGAGAGTCAAGCGGACTTAAAAGTATATAAAGTAAAGTACGAAAATCAGGTTGGATCAAATGAGGGAAAATGGTTTTTTACCCAATATCCTAGTCAAGCAAAGAAGAAAATTTATTTTGTTCGGTATGAAAGCCAAGCTGACTTAAAGGTATTTTTTGTGGATTATGAAAGCCAAGCTGGTTGGAGAAATAAATCAAAACAGTATCTGTTGTATTGAATAATACCCAAATCTAATAATCCTTCTAAAACAAAAAAGCCCGACATTACTGTCGAGCTTTTCAGAGCCTCCTATCGGGATCGAACCAATGACCTACTGATTACAAATCAGTTGCTCTACCAGCTGAGCTAAGGAGGCGCATTTGAGTTCACAAAAGTAAGCCAAATGGATTAAAACGCAAAATATTGATTGAAAAAAATTAATCTTTTTTCAATTTTTCGAGTTCTTTTTCCGCTTGAGCGATTTTCTTTTCGACCTCAGCACGTAGTTTATCCGAGTTTTTAGACTTCGCGAAGAATTCTAAGTTATTGGTTAACACGGCGATATCATTTTCCAAGGCTTGGATTTTCTTGCGTGCATCTGGAGAAGCTGATTTTTTCTCTTCTGCCCCTGCATTTGCTTCCGAAGCCAATGATTTTAATTCAAAGCCCC
>JALRGP010000142.1 GCA_023259685.1 Alphaproteobacteria bacterium
TATTGAAATTATTTCTTATTTTATAAGAATTTTTAGTTTAGCTATTCGTTTATTTGCAAATATTTTAGCAGGGCATATTTTATTACATTTATTAATTTCTTATTTAGGTATGATGATTAAATCTTTTAATTTTTATTTAATAATTTTTTCAGTTTTTTTTTTTATTTTAATTTTTTCATTAACTTTATTAGAATGATTTATGGCTTTTATGCAAGTAGCAATTTCTATATTACTTTTAAGTATGTGATTTAACGAAAATATATTATAAATTTTATATTATTTTTCTTTTACGATTTAAAAAAAAATATTTTATAACTTTTTTAAAAAAAAAATATTACCAATCTGGTGGAATGGGTAGACACAACAGACTTAAAATCTGTCTTTTACCGGTTCAAGTCCGGTGATTGGTAAATATTTTAGTTTCTATAGCTTAATTGGCAGAGCATCTGGCTGTTAACCAGAGTATACAGGTTCAAATCCTGTTAGAAACGTTTTTTAAAAAAGCGATTTTTAGATAGTTCTATTTTTAGAAATAAAAAACTATGTTAAAGTTTTTTTTATATTTTTAAAAAATAACAAATTAATTTATTTTTAGTATCAATAATTTTTTTAAATGAAAGGTAAATACATTAATCCTTTATTATTTTCAATTGTTAATAATAGTTTATTATTTTCAAAAAAA
>JALRGP010000143.1 GCA_023259685.1 Alphaproteobacteria bacterium
AAAAATGGTAATGCAATGCCATTAAGAAATATTCCTGTAGGTAGCACAATTCATTGTATCGAATTACAACCTGGCAAGGGCGCACAAATGGCCCGTTCTGCTGGAACTTCTGTACAGCTTTTAGCAAGAGAAGGTACATACGCTCAGTTAAGACTTCGTTCAGGTGAAGTAAGAAAAGTACATGTAGATTGCAAAGCAACTTTAGGTGAAGTCGGTAACGAAGAACATTCTCTTAGATCTATCGGTAAAGCAGGTGCTATGAGATGGAGAGGCGTTAGACCAACAGTGCGCGGTGTGGTTATGAACCCAGTCGATCACCCTCATGGTGGTGGTGAAGGAAAAACTGCGGCTGGTATGCATCCAGTAAGCCCTTGGGGAACTCCAACTAAAGGCTATCGAACAAGAACAAATAAACGTACTGACAATATGCGCGTCAGTCGTCGTCCAGCGAATAAGAGGTAATAGATATGGCACGTTCAGTTAAAAAAGGACCATTCATTGATGCACACTTGGCTAAGAAAGTTGAAGTTGCTTCAGGTAATCGTGATCGCAAACCAATTAAAACTTGGTCAAGAAGATCAACGATCTTACCTAACTTCATTGGCCTTACCATTGCAATTCATAATGGCAAACAACATGTACCTGTGTTAATTACAGAAAA